>JANWZF010000020.1 GCA_025054905.1 Tepidimonas sp. | reverse complement strand
ATCGTCGCCACCCTGGGCCCGGCCAGCGACAACCCCGAGATGCTGCAAGCCATGATCCGCGCCGGGGTGGACGTCGTGCGGCTGAACTTTTCCCACGGCAGCGCCGACGACCACCGCCGCCGCGCCGAGGCGGTGCGCGAGGCCGCCGCGCGCGTCGGCAAGGAAGTGGCGGTGATGGCCGACCTGCAGGGCCCCAAGATCCGGGTCGGCAAGTTCGCCCACGGCAAGGTCACGTTGCTGGAAGGCGCGGCGTTCACGCTGGATGCGGCGCGCAGTGAACCCGGGGACGAAACCGCCGTCGGGCTGGACTACAAGGAGCTGCCGCGTGACGTGGTACCGGGGGACGTGCTGCTGCTCAACGACGGGCTGATCGAGCTGCGGGTGGAGCGCGTGGAAGGCGCGGCGGTGCATACGCGGGTGGTGGTGGGCGGGGAGCTGTCCAACCACAAAGGCATCAACAAGCGCGGCGGCGGGCTGACGGCGCCGGCGCTGACCGCCAAGGACATGGCCGACATCGCCACCGCGATGGCGCTGCAGGCCGACTATGTGGCAGTGAGTTTTCCGAAAAACGCCGACGACATGCGGCTGGCGCGCCGCCTCTGTGAAGAGGCTGCCACCGACGGCCACCGCCCGGGCCTGATCGCCAAGATCGAGCGCGCCGAGGCCATCCCGGAGCTGGAGGCGATCCTGCAGGCCAGCGACGGCATCATGGTGGCACGCGGCGACTTGGCGGTGGAGGTGGGCAACGCCGCCGTGCCGGCGCTGCAAAAGCGCATGATCCGGCTGGCGCGCGAGCACGACCGGCTGGTCATCACCGCCACGCAGATGATGGAGAGCATGATCCACGCCCCGATCCCGACCCGGGCCGAGGTCAGCGACGTGGCCAATGCGGTGCTGGACGGCACCGATGCGGTCATGCTCAGCGCCGAGACCGCTGCGGGCAAGTATCCGCTGCAGACGGTGCAGGAGATGGCGCGCATCTGTCTGGCCGCCGAGCAGGCCTATCACGACGCCCTGGATCACGATTTCATTGGCAAGACCTTCACGCGCATCGACCAGTCGATCGCGCTGGGCGCGCTGTTCATCGCCGCGCACCTGCATGCGCGCGCCCTGATCGCGTTGACCGAATCCGGCTCCACCCCTCTGTGGATGAGCCGCCACACGATCGACATCCCGATCTACGCCATCACACCGCGGCTGGCCACGGCGCGCAAGCTGGCGCTGTACCGCAACGTGCACGCGCTGCGCAGCGTCGGCGGCAGCGCCGACCGCGACACCGCGCTGGAGCAGGCGGTGCAGCAGCTCAAGGCGCACGGCGCGTTGCAGGGGGGCGATCGCTACGTGATCACCGCGGGCGAGCCGCTGGGCCAGCCCGGCGGCACCAACATGCTGAAGGTCGGTGTCGTGACCTGAACGGCCGGGATCGGCGCCGCGCGGGCCGCCGGCTAGCGCAGGTAGTCCAGCTGCAGCCGTTGCTGCAGCCCGCGAATGGCGTGCAGCGCCGCGCGCAGCATGCGCTGCTCCAGGGCGTTCAAGCGTGTCACGTCGATGCGGTTGGGCTCGCTGCCCGCATCGGGCTGCAGCTGGCGCACCAGACGCAGGGTTTGCAGGTAGTCGAACGCGGCCACCCACGCCTCGATTTCAGCCTGTGGCACCCTGGCGGCAGCCCCGGCGCGCTGCAGACGCTCGCGCGTGCCGGTGGCCGCGACCCCGTGCGCCAAGGCCAGAATGCGCGCGCCCTCCACCAGCAGGGCGGTTCCCTGCAGTTTGACGTCCAGCCAGCGATGCGCGCCGTCGCGGCGGGCACGGATGCCACCCCACCACGTCAGCGGCACCGCGTGCTCCAGATGGGCCTGCGTGAGCTGGCGCAAAAATCGCGGCGCGGCCTGGGTGCGCGCCAGCACGTCGGCACGCAACGCCTCGACCCAGTCGCAGCGCCCGGCCAGCGCGCGCAGGTCAAAAAACACGCTGGCCTGCAGCAGCTCCTTCGGACTGCCGCCATCGATCCAGCGCGCAAACCGCGCCGCCCACTCCTGCACCGTCAGACAACAGGGTGCCTGACCCGCCATGATGCCCCCTTTGCACAAGGGGTAACCGCAGGCGTCCAGCCATTCGTTGACCCGGCGCGCCCAGGCCAGCCAACGGGCCCGCGCGGATTCCACGTCCTGACCGAGCGGATCGAACACCAGCGCATTGTCCTGATCGGTGGCCAGGGTTTGTTCCCCGCGCCCCTCCGAGCCCAAGGCCAGCCACGCCATCGCGTCGGCCGGCAGGTCGGTGTCGGCAAGCGTCACGTCGATCAGCCGCTGCGTGAGCTGATCGTTGAGGCGCGCGATCAGGGCGGTCAAGGTCCGGGGCTGCACGCCTTGCGCCATCCAGTGCCGTGCGTACGCGCGAATTTCGGCAGCGGCGTGCTGAAACTGCGGCAGGGTGCTGGCTGCGGCGATCGTTTCGCCGACATGGCGCACCGACAGCCGCTGCAGCGCGAACAGATCGCGCTCCGAGACGATGCCCACCGGCACCCCGTCGCGCACCAGCGGCACGTGCCGGATGCGCGCGCGCGCCATCAGCGCGGCCGCCTCGTACACGGTGTCGTCGGGCGTCAGCGTCTGCACGGGCTGCGACATCACCGCTGCCAGCGGCTCCTGCAGCGACCGTCCTGCCAACACCACGCGGTCCAGCACATCGTGGCGAGTGAAGATACCCTGCAGGCGCCCGGCGTCATCCAGCACCAGCACCGAGCCGATACGCTGCGCGCTCATCGTCTGCAGGGCTTCACGCAGGGCAGCGGTGCCGGGCAAGGCCACCGGGGCACGCTGGATCAGTTGCCCCAACGGTCCATCCCAAGGCGTTGGGCCGGCGCTGTGCGCCGCCCACTCGGCCTGAACCTGCCGCTGAGCGGCGCGCCATTCATCGGCCGTCGGCGTGGGGTCGGCGTCGCGCTGCACGGTCGATCCTCCAACAGTCGGTGGCTCGATTCTGGGGCAAAAGCTGCTTTGGCCCAACCTACACCCTAGGACTTTCCCGAACCTGACGCCGTTTGTAAGCTTGGGGTAAGGACTGCTGCGCGACCATGCGCCCCTGTCAGCTTCTCCACTCGGTGGCGTGCGTCTCATGCTGTTGTGGCTCAACCTCGCGCAGTTGATTCTGTACATCGGCCTGTTGGCACTGGCCGGACAGGGGGCCCTGTATGTGCTGGCGGGCGCGCGGCGCGACCGCAACCTGTTTTATCAGCTGTTCCAGATCATCAACCGGCCCTGGATCGCCCTGGGCCGCCTGATCGCACCGCGGGCGTTTGCGGCGCGGCTGCACCCGTTCATCGCGTTTTGCCTGATGGCCGCCCTCTATCTGGCCGTGACGCTGGCCAAGATCGAGCATTGCCTGACCATTGGGATGGAGCACTGCCGATGAAGCGTTGGTGGGACTCGGCCGCTGGGGTGCTGTGGCGGGTGCGCGCCCTGCTGTGGTGGGGCAGCCCCCAGCGTGCACTGGCGCTGCTGCAGCGGCTGCGCCCGCGCCACCCGCACGACGGCGCCCTGTTGGCCACGCATGCCCACCTGTTGGCGCAAAGCGGGCAACTGGCCCAGGCCTGTGCGCTGCTGCAGGAATTGGTCGGACTGCAGCCGGAAAACGCGGCGCATTGGTTCAACCTGGGCTTCGTGCAAGAGCGGCTGGGCCTGGCCGCCGCGGCCGAGGCCAGTTTTCGCCGCGCGCTGGCGCTGGACGAGCGGCTCGATCGCGCCTGGTACGGCCTGGGGTTGGCGCTGGTCGCGCAGGGCCGGCTGGACGAGGCGCTGCAGGCGCTGCAGCGCAACACCGAATTGCAACCCATGAGTCCGTACGCCTGGGCCCAAATGGCGCGGATTCATGCCGACCGTGCCGAAACCGAGCAGGCGCGCCGCATCATCCGGCATCTGCAAGGTTTCGAGCCCAAGGTGGCGGCCCAGCTCGTGCGCGAGACGGGCTTGTCACCGACAGGCTAGGCGCGGGCACCGTGGTTGCAGGGCCGGGGCTGCATGGCGGCTCCGGGGTGGAGGGCCGGGGTCCGCCCGGCTCACGGCGTCCTAACGGTGTGAGGAGACATCGATGCAGCAACTGTCCGAAGCGCACCAGCGCTACTGGCAGAAGAACCTGCGCATCACCGGCGTGCTGCTGGCGATCTGGTTCTTCGTGACATTCGTCATCGCGTACTTTGCCCGCGACCTGAGCTTCAACTTTTTCGGCTGGCCGTTCAGCTTCTGGGTCGGTGCCCAGGGTGCTTTGGTGGTGTACGTGCTGATCATCTGGTACTACGCCCGCACGATGAACCGGCTGGACCAGGAATTCGGCGTGGCCGAGGAGGAGGAGTGACGCCATGGCTGGACTGACCCCCGAACCCGCTGGCGGCGTGTTTGCCGCCGGCAGCAACAAGGCCTTCAAAAAGCAGCTCAACAAGGTGTATGGCTGGTACACCGGCGGCTTTGCGGCCTTCGTGATCGTGCTGGCGATCCTGGAGCAGATGGGCCTGCCCAAAGCGTGGATCGGCTACATCTTCCTGCTGGCCACGGTGTTGCTGTACGCCGGCATCGGCATCATGAGCCGCACCAACGATGCGGCCGAGTACTACGTGGCCGGACGGCGCGTGCCGGCGATCTACAACGGCATGGCCACCGGGGCCGACTGGATGAGCGCGGCTTCCTTCATCGGCATGGCCGGCACGCTGTATCTGACCGGCTACGGTGGCTTGGCCTTCATCATGGGCTGGACCGGCGGCTACTGCCTGGTGGCGCTGTTTCTGGCCCCCTACCTGCGCAAATTTGGGCAGTTCACGATCCCGGACTTCCTGGGGGCCCGCTACGACGGCAACCTGGCGCGCTTCATCGGCATCATCATCGCCATCTTCGTGTCGTTCGTGTACGTGGTGGCACAGATCTACGGTGTGGGCCTGATCACCACGCGCCTGACCGGGGTGGACTTCTCGATCGGGATCTTCCTCGGTCTGGCCGGCATCCTGGTGTGCTCGTTCCTGGGTGGCATGCGCGCGGTGACGTGGACCCAGGTGGCTCAGTACATCATCCTAATCATCGCCTACCTGATTCCGGTGATCTGGCTGTCGGTCAAGCAGACCGGGGTGCCGATCCCGCAGCTGGTCTACGGTCAGCAGCTGGTCAAGGTCACCGAAGCCGAAAAGCGCCTGGTCGACGATCCGAAAGAAAAGGAAGTGATCGAGGCGTTCAAGGCGCAGGCCAAGGCGCTGGAAGAAAAACTGAAGGACGTGCCGGCTGCGTTGGCGGCCGATCGCGCCGCCGCACAGAAGAAGCTGGATGATCTGCGCGCGGCCAACGCCCCAGCCGACCAGATTGCCGCCGCCGAAAAGGCCCTGGCCAGCCTGCCCAAGGATGAGGCTGCGGCCAAGGAAGCCTGGACCAAGGCCAAGGCGGCCGCCGAAGCGCGTGCCAAGCCGCTGGCCGGCATGCCGCGCCACGCCCAGGCCTTTGCCGGCGATCCGAACGGGGACGAAAAGGCGCAGAAAACCTTCCAGGAGTCGCGCCGCAACTTCCTGGCCCTGGTGTTCTGCCTGATGCTGGGCACGGCCGCGCTGCCCCACATCCTGATGCGCTACTACACCACCCCAAGCGTCAAGGAAGCGCGCGAGTCGGTGGGCTGGTCGCTGTTCTTCATCTTCCTGCTGTACTTCACGGCGCCGGCGCTGGCGGTGTTGGTCAAGTACGAGGTGTTCACGGTGCTGGTGGGCACACCGTTTGACAAGCTGCCGGCCTGGATCGCCAACTGGAGCAAGGTCGACCCGGCGCTGCTGTCGGTCACCGACGTCAACAAGGACGGCATCTTCCAGCTCGGCGAAATGCGCATCGGTGGCGACATCATCGTGCTGGCCACGCCGGAAATCGCCGGCCTGCCCTATGTGATCTCGGGCATGGTGGCCGCCGGGGGTCTGGCCGCGGCGCTGTCCACCGCCGACGGTCTGCTGCTGACGATTGCCAACGCGCTGTCGCACGACCTGTACTACAAGATGATCGACCCCAACGCCACCACGGCACGCCGGGTGATGATCTCCAAGGTGCTGCTGCTGATTGTGGCGCTGCTGGCCGCCTATGTGGCCTCGCAGAAGCCGGCCGACATCCTGTTCCTGGTCTCGGCGGCGTTCTCGCTGGCGGCGGCGGGCTTCTTCCCGGCGCTGACGCTGGGCATCTTCTGGAAGCGCGCCACCAAGTGGGGGGCCATCCTCGGCATGATCGCCGGCTTTGGCGTCACGTTCTACTACATGGCCACCACGCAGCCGTGGCTGCGCAGCGTCTTCGGCGTGACCAGCCCGGTGGCCGACAACATGTGGTGGGGCATCCAGCCGATTTCGGCCGGCATCTTCGGCGTGCCGATCGGGTTTGCGGTGATCATCATCGTCAGCCTGCTGACGCCCGCGCCGCGGCGTGAAATCCAGGAGCTGGTCGAGCACGTGCGCTATCCGAATCTGCAGCGTGCTTGAGGTAAGCTGCGGCTTCTGAAAGATGTTCGGCAGGCGGGATGGGCCTGGCCTGCCGGTCTTGCGGCCACCCTGCGTTGGGTGGCCGTTTTTCTTGCCCGGCGCGCCACTGCGCTACCATCGCCGCCCATGAACGCGCTGCACACTTCCCACCTGAGCAGCCTGCCGCTGCTGTCACGCGGCAAGGTCCGTGACAACTACGCGGTCGGCGATGACCGTATCCTGATGGTGACGACGGACCGCATCAGCGCGTTCGACGTCGTGATGGGTGAGCCCATCCCCGGCAAAGGCGAACTGCTGACGCGGTTGAGCCTGTTCTGGTTTGAGCGCCTGGGGCCCCAGGGGGCCAACCTGTGCCCGATCCACCTGACCGGCGAGGATCCCGTGAGTGTCGTGGCGCCTGAGGAGCGCGAACAGGTGCGGGGGCGCTCGATGTTGGTCAAGCGCCTGCGCCCGATCCCGGTGGAGGCGGTGGTGCGCGGCTACCTGGCCGGCAGCGGCTGGAAGGAATACCAGCAATCGCAGTCGGTATGCGGCGTGCGCCTGCCGCCCGGGCTGCGCAACGCCAGCCGACTGCCCGCACCGATCTTCACGCCCGCGGCCAAGGCCGCCGTCGGTGAGCACGACGAAAACATCACCTTCGATGCGATGGTGGCGCGCATCGGCGCCGATCTGGCCGAACGCATCCGTGCGGTCTCGATCCAGCTGTATCAGGCCGCCAGCGCCTACGCAGCCACCAGGGGCATCCTGATCGCCGACACCAAGTTTGAATTCGGGCTGGATGCCGACGGCACGCTGACGCTGATGGATGAGGTGCTGACCCCGGATTCGTCGCGCTACTGGCCCGCCGAGTCGTACGCCGAGGGGAACAACCCGCCCAGCTTCGACAAGCAGTACCTTCGCGACTGGCTGGAGACCGCGCAGGTGGACGGGCGGCCGTGGAACAAGCAGCCCCCGCCTCCGCCGCTGCCGCCGGAGGTGATCGAGCAGACCGCCGCGCGCTACCGCGAGGCGTTGGCCCGGCTGCTGGGCTAAGTGCTTGCGCTGCAACAGCCCGGCTCCAGCCGCGGCAGGCGCAGCACAAAGCACGCCCCACCGCCCGCGTTCGGCTCGCAGCGCACGCTGCCGCCGTGCGCGTGGGCAATCTGACGCACGAGGCTCAGCCCCAGGCCGACGCCGCCCGCATGTTCGGCGTGACCCGGCAGGCGGTAAAACGGTTCGAACACGCGCTGCCGCAGCGCCGCGGGTACGCCGGGGCCGCGGTCGCATACCCACCATTCGACCGCATCGGCCTGCGCGCGCAGATGCACCTGCGCCGGCTCCCCGGGAGCATAGCGCGCGGCGTTGTCCAACAGGTTGCGCAACGCGCGGCGCAGCAGCCGCTCATCACCCCGCACGTACAGCTCGGCCGCTGAAGTCTGCAACTGCGCCCCGCTGGCGGCGACCTCCTCGGCCGTCAGTGCCACCAGCTCCACGGCCACCATCGGCAGCGGGGTCTGCTCGCCAGCCTGCAGCCGGGCGGCCAGCAGGATCTCCTCCACCAGGGCATCCAGCTCCGCGATGTTGCGGGCGATCTCCGCGCGGCGTTGGGCAGCGCGGTCGGGATCGGCACCGTCGAGCAGCTCCAGCGCGAGCTTGAGCCGCGCCAACGGTGAGCGCAGCTCGTGCGAGGCGTTGGCCAACCACTGACGCTGCGTTTGCACCAGCGCCTCGATGCGCTCGGCCGCCGCGTTGAAGCTGCGCGCCAGGTCGGCCACTTCGTCGTCGCCCTGCACCGGCACACGCTGTTGCAGCGCACCCTGGCCAAAAGCCTGCACCGCGTCGCGCAGCGTTTCCAGCCGGCGGGTCAACGACCGCACCACCGGGTAAGCCGCCGCGGCCAACACCAGCAGCAGGCCCGCCAGTGTGGCCCCTACCCAGGCCAGCCGCTGGATGGGGGGGGCATCGGCCTCGGCCAACGGCTGCACGGCTGGCTCGGCCCAACCCCCGGCCAGATCGATCCAGGCTGCCTGCTCCTGCTCGCGCTGCGCTTGCGCATGGTATTGGTAGACCCCCAAGGCCAGCGCGGCCATGATCAGCAACGCGGCCAGCAGCGCGGCGTACAGGCGGCGGGCCAGCCGGGTCATACGCCATCCTCGTCCGGACGTGGACGCGCCAGCAGATAGCCACGGCCGCGCACGGTCAGAATGCGGCGCGGCTGGCGCGGATCGTCTTCGATGGCGGCCCGAAGGCGCGAAATGTGCACGTCGATCGAGCGATCGAACGCCTCCTGAGGGTGGCCTTTGAGCGCGTCCATGATCTGATCGCGCGTCAGCACTCGGCCCGCGTGGCGCGCCAGCACGGCCAACAGCTGAAACTGGTAGGCGGTCAGTTCGCGCCGCTGACCGCGCACGCGCACCTCATGGGCACCCAGATCCAGCTCCAGCGCGCCGATGCGCAGCCGCTCGGGCGGGCCTGCGCCTGCCTGCGCACGGCGCAACACGGCGCGCAACCGCGCCAGCAGCTCGCGCGCTTCAAATGGCTTGGGCAGGTAATCATCGGCGCCCAGTTCCAGCCCCACCACCCGGTCGGCCGGCTCACCACGCGCGGTCAGCATCAGGATCGGCAGCGTCTGCGTGGCTGGCTGGGCACGCAGCTCGCGGCACAGATCCAGGCCATCGCCATCGGGCAGCATCAAATCCAGAATCAGGGCCGCTGGCAGAGGCCCGGCACGCAGGCGCTGGCGCGCCGCCGTCAGCGAGGCCACGGTCTGCACCGCCCAACCAGCCTGGCCGAGGTACTCGGCCAGCATGCCGCTCAGACGCAGATCGTCATCGACCAGCAGGATGGGGGTGCTCATGCGGGTGGGGTCCTGCTTCGCGCGGGCCACCGCGACGCTGCAGGCGTTCGGCCCAGCGTTGGCGCTGCTGCGGGGTCAGCACTTTGGCCACGTCCAACATGAAGCGCTGCATGCGAGCGCTCAGCTTGTCGTGATGCGCCAGCTCGCGCTGCCGCAGCGCTTCTAGCGCGGCTTCGTCCAGGTTCGGCGCGGCCAGCAGGCGGTGGCGCTCTTCGCGCAACGCGCGTCCTTCCTCGCGCAACGCGCGCAGGTCGGCCATCGCGGCGCGTGCCAGCGTCTGCACCTGCTCGCGCTGCGCGGGCTGCAGATCCAGCCCGCGCGTGAGATGCTCAGCCATGCGCTCAGCCGGCGCCTCCCCCGGCCCACCGATCATGGCATGGGGGCCAGGCGGCAGATCCGGGCCGCCCGGACCCCCTGGTTGGGGACCTCTGGCCCAGGCCGAGGCACTGGCCGCCAGACAGACGGCGGCACCCAGCGCCGCCCAGCGCCGCACGCGTAAGGTGAATGCTTGCATCGTGACACTCCTTGCTCGATCGTGGACCCATTCGGTGGCACCTGCGCCGGCGCCCCGGCCCACGCAACGCAGCATCGGCGCAGCATGTCACGCTGATGTGGCGTCGATGTAAAAAAGTGTCAAGCCGCCACACCGGGGGCGTTGTTCAATACTGCCGCTGGGGCAGCTCCACCTGCAGCCCGTCCAGCTCTGGGCGCAACCGGATCTGGCAGCTCAAACGGCTGCCGGGCTGACGCGGCACCGCGGTGTAGTCGAGCATCGTGTCTTCATCGGCCGACATCGGGTCAAGCCGCGGCAGCCACGACGGCGGCACGATCACGTGGCAGGTGGCGCAGGTCATCACCCCGCCGCAGTCGGCAGCGATGGCATCGAGGCCTGCGTCCACCGCCACCTTCATCAGGCTGCGGCCATCGGCCACAGCCTGCACCTCCAGGTCCAGCCGCGGGCCCATCGGTCCGGGCTGGATGAAACGCACCGTGATCGTGTCCATCAGTTCAGCGCCATGCTGAGCTTGCGGCGGTAGCGCGAAACGAGTTCGGCTTGCGGGTCAGCCGTGCTGGCGGCGTGGCCGGCAATCTCCAGCCCAGCGGACGAAGCCGGCGCGGTGACGGCGGTTTCCCGCTTGGGTGGGGTCAACAGCTCCAGCAGGGCCACGTACGTCTTGCGCGGCACTTCGTCGCCCCACTTTTTGTCGCGCATGATGATTTCGGCCAATTCGTCCATCGCGGCGGTCCACTCCCCGCGCGCGATCAGCACGCGTGCCTTGGCCAGCCGGGTCTCGAAGTCGCGCCGGTTGGCCGCGATCAGCTCGTCAAAGCGCTGCAGCGGCCATTGGCCGCGCGGATCGTGGCGTGCAAATTCCAGCGCGTCGATCCAGTGCCGCAGCGCCTCGAAGCGCAGGGGCAACGGCAGCTTGCCCAGCGCTGGCGCCAGCGCGGCCGAGGCCTCTTCCAGCCGCCCTTGTTCAATCAGCAGCCGCACCAGGTCATCGCGCGCATCGTCGTTGTCCGGATCGCGCGCCAGCGCATCGCGCAGCCGCTGCACCGCTGCCTCGGTGTCACCCATGGCGGCGGCCTGCAGCGCCTCATCCATTTCGGCACGGGCTTGCAGCTCTTGCGGCGAGGGCAGGTGCCGGTCCAGGAAAGCCTTGATCTGACCCTCGGGCAGCGCGCCCATGAACCCGTCCACCGGCTGCCCGCCAACGAACAGGATGCAGGTCGGAATGCTGCGAATCTGGAAATAGGCCGCCAGCTGCTGCTCGTCCTCGGTGTTGACCTTGACCAGCTTGAAGCGGCCCGCATAGGCCTGCTCGACCTTTTCGAGGATCGGGCCAAGCACCTTGCAGGGGCCGCACCACGGTGCCCAGAAATCCACCAGCACCGGGGTGGCAAGCGAGGCTTCCAGCACTTCGGTCTGGAAATTGGCGAGGGTGACGTCGATCATCGTGGCAGCGTCCGATTCTCTAGAATGATGGGATCTTTGCCCGGGGTCGCCATGTCCAGCAGCAACGTCCAGGTCGGTGTCGTGATGGGGTCCAGCAGCGACTGGGACACCATGCAGCACGCGGTCGCCATTTTCCAACAGTTCGGCGTCGCGCATGAGGCACGCGTGGTCTCGGCCCATCGCATGCCCGACGACATGTTCGCCTACGCTGAAGCCGCCGAAGCGCGTGGGCTGCGGGCGATCATCGCCGGTGCCGGCGGCGCGGCTCACCTGCCGGGCATGCTGGCGGCCAAGACGATCGTGCCGGTGCTCGGAGTGCCGGTCCCCAGCCGCCACCTGCACGGGGTCGATTCGCTGCATTCGATCGTGCAGATGCCCAAGGGGGTGCCCGTGGCCACGTTCGCGATCGGCTCAGCAGGCGCGGCCAACGCGGCGTTGTTTGCGGTGGCACTGCTGGCCCAGACCGATGCGGCGCTGCGCCAGCGTCTGCACGCGTTCCGCGCCGAACAGACTGCGCAGGCACGCGCCATGACGTTGCCCTGTGGAGCGTCGGCATGAACGTGGGTGCGCTGCTGCCGGGGCCCCAGGCCCAGGCCAGCCGGCCCGTCACACTCGGGGTGCTGGGGGGAGGCCAGCTCGGCCGCATGTTCGTGCATGCAGCCCAGGCCATGGGCTTCCAGGCTGCGGTGCTGGATCCGGACCCGGCCAGCCCGGCGGGCCGGGTGGCCGACGTGCACATCGCCACCGCGTACGACGACGAGCAGGGTCTGGCCCAGCTGATGCAGCGCTGTGAGGCGGTGACCACCGAATTCGAAAACGTCCCGGCGCAGGTGCTGGCCACGCTGGCGGCCCAGCGCGTGGTGGCACCGGCCGCTGCGGCGGTGGCGGTGGCCCAGGACCGACGCCGCGAAAAGGCCCATTTCGCCGCCAGTGCGCGCCGAACCGGGGTCGTGCCCGCCCCCCATGCCGTGGTGGAAAACGAAACCGACCTGGCGCACGTGCCAGCAGCACTGCTGCCCGGTATCCTGAAAACCGCCCGCCTCGGATACGACGGCAAAGGGCAGATTCGGGTCGACCATCACGATGACCTGCGCGCGGCCTGGCAGCAATTGGGAAGCGTGCCCTGCGTGCTGGAGCGGCGGCTGGCGCTGCGCGACGAACTGTCGGTGATCGTGGCCCGCAGCGCCAACGGCACGATGGTGACGCTGCCCGTGCAACGCAACGTGCACCGCGCGGGCATTCTGGCGGTCACCGAAGTGCTGCCCGGTGTAATCCCCGAGGCGCTGCAGCGGCAGGCCGAAGCCGCCACACAGGCCATTGCCGAGGATCTCGGCTACGTCGGCGTGCTGTGCGTGGAGTTTTTTGTCGTCGAAGACGGCACCCGCGACGGGCAGCTGGTGGTCAACGAAATGGCTCCACGGCCCCACAACAGCGGCCACTACTCGATCGATGCGTGTGACGTCTCGCAGTTCGAGCTGCAGGTGCGCACCTTGGCGGGGCTGCCGCTGGTGGCACCGCGCGCCCACAGCGCGGCGGTGATGCTCAACCTGCTGGGGGATCTGTGGTGGCGCGACGGTCAGGCGGTGACACCCGACTGGGCCAGCGTGCTGGCTTTGCCGGGCGTGCACCTGCACCTGTACGGCAAAGCCCAGGCGCGCCCGGGGCGCAAGATGGGCCACCTGACCGTCACGGCCGCCGACGGCGCCACCGCGTGCCGCATCGCGTTGACGGCAGCGCAGCGGCTTGGGATGGCACCATGGCGTTGATGCGCAGTGCCACCGGCCCCGAGGCAGCGGCTGCCCTGGCCGAGGCAGTGGCGCGGCTGCGTACCGGTGGGCTGGTGGCCATGCCCACCGAAACGGTTTACGGCCTGGCCGCCGATGCTGAGCAACCGGCAGCTGTGGCGCGCATCTTTGCTGCCAAAGGGCGCCCCACCGACCATCCGCTGATCGTGCATGTGGCTGCCGCAGAGAGCACCGACGGCCTTGCAGCGGTGGAGCATTTTGCGGCGTCGGTGCCGGCGTACGCCCGCGCCCTGATGCAGGCTTTTTGGCCGGGGCCACTGACGCTGGTGCTGCCGCGGCGGCCTGGGGTGGCCGACCATGCCGCCGGCGGACAGCCTTCGGTCGGGCTGCGTTGTCCGGCGCATCCCGTCGCGCAGGCCCTGCTGCAGGCCTGTCGCGCCGCCGGGGTGCAGGGCCTGGCAGCGCCCAGCGCCAACCGCTTTGGCCGCATCAGCCCCACCCGTGCCGAACACGTGCTGGCCGAACTAGGCTCGTTGTCGGATGACGAGCTGCTGGTTCTGGACGCCGGTCCGTGCCCGGTGGGCATCGAGTCGACCATCGTCGACTGCACCCGTCCGCAACCCGTGCTGCTGCGCCCGGGCATGATTGGCAGCGACGAACTGCAGCACGCCTGCGGCCTGCCAGTGGCTGCCCGCGATGCCCACGCGCCGCGGGCTTCCGGCACCCTGGCATCGCACTATGCGCCGCGGGTGCCGCTGCGGCTGATGGAAGCCGCGGAACTGCAGACCGCGCTGGATCTGCTGGGTCCGCGCGCCGAGGGGATCGCGGTCTACCACCGCAGCCCATTGCGCAGCGTCAGCCCCCACGTGCGCTGGCAGCGCATGCCGGATGATGCCGCGGCCGCCGCGCACGAACTGTTTGCCACGCTGCGCGCGCTGGACGACGGCCAGACGAAGCTGATCTGGGTCGAGCGCCCGCCCGCGGACGCCGCCTGGGATGGAGTGCGTGATCGCCTGCAGCGCGCCGCGGCTTGATCCAGGCATCGGACTAGTGCGGGTCACCCCGGGCCCGACCGTAACGCAGGCGCATGACCAGGATCATGCTGGCCAGCGCCAGCGTCACGGCATTGGCCAGCACGATGGGCCATGCCCGCAGCAGCAGGCCATAAACAAGCCACAGCGCCACCCCCAGCGTGAAGGCGCTGTACATGCCCAGCGAAATACCGGCCACGTTGCGCGTGCGCCATGTCAGCCAGGCTTGCGGCACGAAGCTCGCGGTGGTCAGCACGGCTGCCAGGGTTCCGATCGCATCGATCCAGCCAGACGGAATCACGGTCGCGTCTCGGGCAGTTCGATCTTGACCTCCAGCACCTCCAGATCGTCGTGGCGCTCGAGGTTGACCTTGATGTCGTCGGGATGGATCGCGATGTACTTGCCGATCACCGCCACCAGGTCACGCTGCAGCGCCGGCAGGTAATCGGGCTGCCCCGGATTGCGCCCGGCGCGCTCGTGCGCCAGGATGATCTGCAGCCGCTCCTTGGCCACAGCGGCGGTCTTTTTTTTCTCGCCCAGCAGGAAGGACAGCAGGGACACGGTGCTCACCTCCCGAACAGGCGCTTGAAGAAACCGGGTTTTTCGGCCTCGATAAAACGCAGCGGCTTGTCCTGGCCGAGAAAACGGTCGATGACGTCCTTGTAGGCCTCCGAGACGTCGGTACCCTGCAGATGGATGGCTGGAATCCCCTGATTGGAGGCATGCAGCACCGCTTCGCTTTCAGGGATGACTCCAATCAGCGGAATGCGCAGGATGTCCTGAATGTCCTGCAGCGACAGCATCTGGCCTTCCTGCACGCGGTTGGGGTTGTAGCGGGTGATCAGCAGATGTTCCTTGACCGGCTCGCGTCCCTCGATCGCCCGCCGCGTCTTGGAAGCCAGCATGCCCAGGATGCGGTCCGAATCCCGCACCGACGAGACTTCCGGATTGGTCACGACCAACGCTTCGTCCGCGTAGTGCATCGCCATCAGCGCCCCGGTCTCGATGCCGGCCGGCGAATCGCAAACGATGTACTCAAAGCCCATGCCCAGCAGGTCGTTGAGCACACGCTCCACCCCTTCCTGCTTGAGCGCCTCCTTGTCGCGGGTCTGGCTGGCTGCCAGCACGTACAGGCTGTCGACCTGCTTGTCGCGGATCAGCGCCTGGTGCAGGTTGGCCTCCCCCTGGATCACGTTGACGAAGTCGTACACGACGCGCCGCTCGCACCCCATGATCAGGTCGAGATTGCGCAGACCGACGTCGAAATCGATGACCACGGTCTTATGGCCCTTCAGGGCCAGCCCGGCGGCAAACGAAGCGCTGGTGGTGGTTTTACCCACTCCGCCTTTGCCAGAAGTCACAACGACGATTTTGGCCATGGAATGTGTGCTTTCCGTCAATCAGGAATCCATATGTCAAAGGGGTTCGAACAGCAGGGTGTCGCGCCCGCCTTCGTGCCTTAGGCGCACCTGGGCCGCCCGCCCCTGCACCGCAGGTGGCCAACCCCGTTCAGCAGTCTGGTAAACCCCGGCGATCGATACGAGCTCGGGTTCGAAGATCAGCGCAAAGATGCGGGCTGCGGCGTCACCGCGAGCTCCGGCGATCACCCGGCCGCGCAGCGGAGCATAAACATGCACGTGACCGTCGGCAATCACCTCCGCACCTGGATTGACCATCGCCAGCACCACCAGATCGCCCCCGCGCGCGTAGACCTGTTGGCCCGAGCGCAGAGGGCGGTCCACCACCAGCGTGCGGGCAGGCTGCGCCGTTGCCCCGCTTGGCGGCGGCGGGGGCGCCGCTGCTGGTTCGGCTGCGATACCCTGAACCCCGTCCGCAGCCGGCAACAACCCCTGAGCCTGCAGCAGTGGCTGCCATCCCGCGCTGGCCCCCTGATAGGCCAGCGGCCGCAACCCTACGGCCTTCAAGCCGCGCAGCAGTGCGTCCACTTCCAGCGCAGTAGGGGCCTCAGGTGCGCTCCACTGGCTGAAATCCAACAGCAACGGCTCCTGATCGAAGAAGCCGGTGGCGCCATAACGCTGCTGCAGTTCGGCCAAGACCGTCTCGATGCGTCCACCGCGCAGACGCGCGCACAGCACGGGCCAAGCCGTGGGCCGAATTTCAAGGGCGACGTCGGACGACAAGGTGCGGGTCATGGTGGCCAATGGGGACAGCGCGCATCTTAGCAGCGTGCCTGTTCCCTCGATGGCACGGTCGCAGGTTCGCTGCGTGGGGGGACGGGCAAGTTATTCCTCGTGATCTTCCAAAGCCAAGGCTCCACGGTAGTCGTAGCAGGTAGAAGTCCGTCGCCACGCGTGGACAACTTCGATAAGCTGCACCGCCACAACACCTTGCTGCAAGCATGACGGTGTGGGCAAGGCATCGTTGCCAACCCTGGTGAATGGGGATAAAACGGCGGCGATCCGCCGGTGATGTGGACAACCGCGCGATTGTTCGCCGGTTGTCCCCACGGTTATCCCCATGACCAGTGTCGTCAGGATGCGACGCCGTAGCCTTCGGCGCGGATGGCCTCGGCCAGCGTCGGGCGGGGCAGCGCCGACTCGACGCGGACGCGGCCGGCTTCGAGATCGATCTCGACGCGGGCCTGGGGGTCGAGCGCACGCAAGGCGCGCTCGATGGCCTGGACGCAGTGGCGGCAGCTCATGCCTTGCACCTCGAAAACGTGATCCATCGTGTCAACTCCTCTTTGAAAGACAGGTTGGAGGTCAGGTCGTCCCAACAGGGCGACCGTGGCATGATAGGCAGGCATGGATGCCCGCACCGAAACCCCGTCGCCCGAGCTGCAACAGTGCGACCTTGGCATTGATGGCATGACCTGCGCCTCGTGCGTGGCGCGTGTGGAGCGTGCGCTGGCGCGGGTGCCGGGGGTGACGCAGGCGCAGGTCAACCTGGCCAGCGAAACCGCCCGAGTGCAGTGGCAGGCCGATGTGCCGCTGGCCGAGTTCAAAGCGCGCTTGCTGCGTGCGGTGCGCGATGCCGGGTACGAAGCACGCTGGCCGCAGGAGGGGGATGACGAAGAAGCCCGGCGGCAGCGCGAGTTGCGGCGCGAGGCTGCGTGGGTGATGCTGGGGCTGCTGCTGGCCGCCCCCCTGGTGTTGCCCATGGTGGCCATGCCGCTGGGGGTGCATGCGATGCTGCCGCCGCTGGCGCAGTTTGTGTTGGCCACGGGGGTGCAGTTTGGGCTTGGGGCACGCTTCTATCGCGTGGGCCTGGCGGCGCTGCGCCATGGTAACGGCAACATGGAATTGCTGGTGGCGCTGGGCACGAGCGCGGCCTGGGGACTCAGCACATGGCTGTGGTGGCAGGCTGCACCAGAGGAACCCCCGCAGCTGTACTACGAGGCCAGTGCCGTCGTCATCGCGCTGGTGCGGCTCGGGAAATGGCTGGAGATGCGCGCGCGGCGCCGCACCTCGCAGGCGATCCGTGCGCTGCAGGCGTTGCGGCCACAACAGGCCCACCTGCTGCCCGATGGTGTGCGGCGCCAGACGATGCTGGATGTCCCGGTGGAGGAGTTGCTGCCGGGCGACCGGGTGTTGGTGCGCGCTGGCGAGCGCATCCCGGCCGATGGCGTGATCGACGCCGGTCAGACCCAGGTGGACGAATCCTTGCTGACCGGTGAACCGCTGCCGCAGCCCCGGACGGTGGGCGATGCCGTGCTGGGCGGCAGCATCAACGGGGAAGGGGCGATCGAGGTGCGCATCACGGCCGTGGGGGCGACCTCCACGTTGCAGCGCATCATCGCCCTGGTGCAGGACGCCCAGGCCGCCAAGCCGCCGCTGCAGCGCCTCGTTGATCGGGTGGCGGCGGTGTTCGTGCCGGCGGTGGTGTTGCTGGCGCTGGTCACGGCTTGGGGTTGGTGGTGGGCCGGTGCAGGGCTGGCGCAGGCGTTGCTGCATGCGGTGGCGGTGTTGGTGATCGCGTGTCCGTGCGCGCTGGGCCTGGCCACGCCGGTGGCGATCATGGCCGGCACGGGCGCTGCGGCGCGTCACGGGATCCTGATCCGCGATCCGCAAGCGCTGGAGCGCGCGGCCAAGGTGCGCGCGGTCGTGTTTGATAAAACCGGCACGCTGACCCAAGGCCGACCGCGCCTGGTGCAGCTCGTTGCCGCCGCCGGCGTCGATGACCAGGCCGCGTTGCGGGCGGCAGCGGCGCTGCAGCAGGGCAGCAGCCATCCGTTGGCTCTGGCGGTGCGCCAGGCCGCTGGGCAGGCTTTGCTGGCTCCGGCGGTGGATGTGCAAACCGTGCCAGGGCGGGGTGTGCGCGGTTGGGTGGAAGGGGTACCGCTGGCCCTAGGCAGCCCAGGTTGGATGCGCGAACTGGATGAAGCCCTCGGCGAAGACGCCTTACCGGAGTCTTGGCAACCGGTGCTGGCATCCCAGCGCGCAGCCGGTGCGACGCTGTCGCTGCTGGCCTGGCAACACAACGGCCGCTGGCGGCCGCTGGCGCTGCTGGCTTTTGCCGATGAACCCAAGGCTGGGGCTGCCGAGGCGCTGCGCACCCTGCGCCAGCGCGGCATCGCCGTGGTGATGATCACGGGCGATCAGCGCGCGGCGGCTGAAGCCATGGCACGTCGGCTGGGCCTGCGCCCCGAGGACGGGGAAGTGCAGGCCGAGGTGTTGCCCGAGGGTAAAGTCGCCGCCGTGCAGATGTTGCGGCAGCGCCATGGTGCGGTGGCCATGGTGGGCGACGGCATCAACGACGCCCCGGCGCTGGCGGCAGCCGACCTGGGCGTGGCGATGGGGCAAGGCACCGATGTGGCGATGCAGGCTGCGGGCATCACGCTGCTGCGGGGCGACCCGCGCCTGGTGGTGGCGGCCCTGGACATCGCCGAGCGCACCGTGGCCACGATCCGACAAAACCTCTTTTGGGCCTTTGTTTACAACACGGCGGGGATCCCGTTGGCCGCCCTGGGCGGGCTGAGTCCGATGCTGGCCGGTGCGGCCATGGCGGCCAGCTCCCTGAGCGTGGTCACCAACGCGCTGCGCCTGACGCGTTGGCGACCGCTGGCGTGAAGAGCCCTTGACCTGCGTCAAGGGCTGCGCCGCTCGGCGCTGTCAAGCTGCCGGGCGTGGACGGCCCGCCGGAGGCGGCGGCTGTGCCGCGCTTGTTTCTGGAGATGGTTGATGAGCTCCACGCCTGCCTCGCTGCGCATCATCCGCGACGAACACGCTGCGCTGGCGGCCATGCTGCAATCGCTGCTGTGGCTGATCCGCCACGGGCCGCAGCAGGACCAGCGCCAGCGCTTTTTCGACACGGTGCGGGCGATGCTGTTCTACATCGATGAATTTCCCGAGCGGCTGCACCATCCGAAGGAGTCGGATTTGCTGTTTCCTCGGGTGGCCAAGCGCGCGCCCGAGACGCTGCCGGTCATTGCACGGCTGGAGCAGGACCACATGAAGGGCGAACAACAGGTGCGCGAGTTGCAGCACCTGCTGTTGGCGTGGGAGTGGCTGGGCGAAGAGCGGCGCGAGGCCTTCGTGCAGGCCTGCGAGCGCTATCTGTCTTTCTATCTGGAGCACATGCGCCTGGAGGAGCAGGAAATCCTGCCCGCCGCGCAACGGGTGTTGGAACCCTCCGACTGGCAGGCCCTGGATGCGGCTTTTGCTGCCAACCGTGATCCGCTGACCGGCCACGCCCCCGAGCCGGCCTACGAACGGCTGTTTCAGCGCATCCTCGAGGTCGCGCCGGCTCCCATTGGCCTGGGCGCGTAAAGCCGCCGCTCAATCCAGCAGCGCCGCCAGCCACGCGTCAAACGCTTGCAACAGCTGGTTCACCTGCGCGGCCGTGGTGGCCGGGCTGCACAGCATCATGCCGTGAAACGGTGTCAGCAGCACACCACGGTTGAGCAGGAACAGATGCAGCGCCGTCTCAAGCGCCGGCTGCGCATGGCGGCGCACGTCCTGCGCATCGCGCGGGGTGTGAGGCATGAACTGCAGCTCCATGCGCGCGCCCAGACGGGTCAGCGTCCAAGGCAGCCTGCGCGCCTGCAGGCGCTGCTGCAGACCCTGTTCCAGCAGGTCGGCTGCCACTTGCATCGCCGCGTAGGTGGGCGGGGTGTGCAGATGCTGCAGCGCAGCAGCCAAGGCCGCCAGCGTCAGCGCGTTGGCCGTCAGCGTGGTGCCGATGCCGCTGTGGCCTTCGGCGCTGCGTTCCTTGACGGCGCGCATCCGTTGCGCGATTTCGGCGGTGAAGCCATAAACCGCGCACGGCACACCCCCGGCCACGGCCTTGCCCGCCACCCAAAAGTCAGGCACCAGCCCATGGACGCGCGCCCAACCCCCTAAACCGGTGGACAGGGTGTGGGTCTCGTCGAGGATCAGCAGCGTGCCATGGGCACGGCAGATCGCCTGGGCCTGCCGCCAGAAGTCGGGCGCCGGTGGCACCAGACCGCAGTTGGTCAATGCCGGCTCGGCCAGCAGCGCGGCGACCTGGCCGTCGGCCAGCGCACGCTGCAGCGCCGCCAGATCGTTGAACGGCACCACGCGCGTCGACGCGGTCGGGTCATGCACGGCCCCCAACACCGAAGGACGACGCAGCGTGGCGCCGCTGTGCGGGTCGAGGTCCACCAGCGCATCGTCCACCGCTCCGTGGTAGCAGCCATCGAACACCAGCACCTGGGTGCGCCCGGTGATGGCGCGCGCCCAGCGCAGCACGAAGCGATTCGCGTCGCTGGCCGACAGCGCCAACTGCCAGCAGGGCAGACCAAAGCACTCGGCCAGCTTCTCACCCACCGATGCAGTGTGTTCATCGGGCAACATGGTCGTCAGACCCCGTTGGGCCTGCGCAGCCAGCGCCGCGGCCAACGGGGCCGGGGCATGTCCGAACATCGCGGCGGTGTCGCCGAGGCAAAAGTCGACCAGGGTGTGGCCATCGACGCAGGTCAGCTCAGCCCCGCGCGCCTGCCGGACGAACAGCGGGGTGGGCGATGGCCAATCGCGCATCCAATGCAGCGGCACCCCCCAAGGAAAGTGCGCGGCGCTGCGTTGTGCCAGCGCCTGGCAGTGCGGGTGTGCGGACAAAAAGCGCTGGCGTTCCTGCTCCAGCAAGGCTTGCAGCCGGTTGGGCTCGACGGGGCATCGGGGGTCACGCATGAGGCAGCAGCTTATGCGGGGTGTCGCTAGCATGATGGAACCATGTCCGGTCAAGTTCAGGGATCCGCTTCGCCCGCCTTGATGCAGGGGGTCGTGCTGGCGCTGGGCCTGTCGCTGGCGGCGGCGGTGTCGCTGGGCGTGACCCGGTTTGCCTACGGTCTGCTGCTGCCGCCGATGCGTGCTGATCTGGGCTGGAGCTATTTGCTGGCCGGCGCGATGAACACCGCCAACGCCGTGGGCTACCTGCTGGGGGCGCTGAGTGTGCCGGCGCTGCTGCACCGCGTGGGCGCGCCCAGGGTGTTGCTGGGTGGCAGCGCCCTGGCAGCGTTGTTCATGGCCGGCAGTGGCTTTTTCACCACCGCGATGCCGCTGCTGTTGCAGCGCATGTTGGCCGGGGTCAGCAGCGCATGGGTGTTCGTGGCCGGCGGTCTGCTGGCGGCCCGCCTAGGGCCGTTGTGGCCGCGGCATGGGGGTTGGCTGCTTGGCCTGTACTACGGTGGGGTCGGTCTGGGGATCACGCTGTCGGCCCTGACGGTGCCGCTGCTGCTGGCGTGGGCCAACGCGCGCCCGCATGCCTGGGCCTGGGCCTGGTGGGGTCTGGCTGTCCTCTGTGCGCTGGCGTGGCTGGGTCTGGCTTGGGTGGTGCGGCGGCTGGCCGACCTGGCCGTGCCTGCGGCCAGCACCCCCACGGCAGCGGGCACCACGGCGCAGCAGGCCCCCGGTGTGGCGTGGGTGCGCGCCTTCGCCCCGGCGCTGACCGGCTACGCCTTGTTCGGCGTTGGCTACATCGGCTACATGACGTTTGTGATTGCGTTGCTGCGCGACCGGGAGACACCACCGGCGGACATCACGCTGTTCTACGCCCTGCTGGGGGTGGCGGTGATGGTCTCCTCAAGGTTGTGGGCCGGATGGCTGGACCGCTACCGAGATGGTCAGCCGCTGGCGCGGCTCAATGCGCTGCTCGGGCTGGCGACGCTGTTGCCGGCCGTGACCGATGCCTGGCCAGCGGTGCTGGCCTCCGGCTTGCTGTTTGGCGCGGTGTTTTTGTCGGTGGTGGCCTCCACCACCGCCCTGGTGCGCCACAATTTGCCGCCGGCGCTGTGGGCGCGCGGCATCAGCCTGTTCACGATCGTGTTTGCCGCCGGCCAGATCGTCGGGCCGGCAGTGGTGGGTTGGATCGGTGACGGCCCAGGAGGACTGGAGCGCGGGCTGGCCGGCTCAGCCGCCGCCTTGTGGCTGGGGGCGGCGGCTGCATGGCGCCAGCGTGCGCTGGCGCCTCAACGGCACTGAGGCTGCGGGTACTGGCCCGGGAACATGTCGCGGTAGGTGCGGCCGGTCTCCCCGTCGAACGGCAGCTCACCGCGGCAACGCGCCAGCTCCAATTCGGCACGCACCTCGGCGCGCGTGCGGCCCGAGCTGGCTTGGGTGGAAGGGGCCGCCGCCGAACCAGGACGCGGCGCGCTGGCCACCGTGGAAGGCTGCGCATCCACAGCGGAAAACTCCCCACTGGCCACCGCAAAGCCACTGGCCCAGGAGGCTGCGCTGCCGACCAGCAGGGTCGTCACGAAGGCATGGCGCACGATCGAAGTTTTCATGGTCGTTCCTTTCATCAGGGTCTGTCGAGGTTGATTTCGCGATTCCCGCCGGGAATCGGTGCAACGGACTGTACCGATTCAAGCCAAGAACAAAAATGGGATAGGATGCAATATATTGTTTCTATATACAAAATAATGGAACGACCTTTATGGACCGATGGCAGAGCTTGAAGGCCTTTGTCGCCGTGGCCGAACACGGCGGCTTTGCCGCTGCCGCCCGTGCGCTGGATGTTTCACCGCCGACCGTGACGCGGCTGGTGGCGGAGCTGGAAGCGGCCCTGGGCGTGCGCTTGTTGCACCGCACCACGCGGCGCGTGGCCCTGACCGAAGAAGGGCAGCTCTACCTGGAGCGCGTGCGGCGCATCGTGGCTGAGTTGGACGAGGCCGATGCCCTGGTGGGCAAGCGCAGCCAGTTGGTGGATGGGGTGTTGCGTGTGCTGGCCACGCCGATGTTGGCCAACGTGCTGGTGGCACCGCTGCTGCCCCGTTTGCTGCAACGGCACCCGCGGTTGCGCGTTGAGGTGGACGTGCAAAGCTATGGCATCCCCAGCGTGGAGCAGCACGACGTGGCGTTGTTTGCCGTGGAGGGCTTGGCGGACACGGCCCTGATCGCGCGCCGGGTGGCCAGCGGACACAGCGCCCTGGTGGCGGCACCGTCCTATTTACAGCGCCGCGGTATACCCCAGCAGCCGTCCGACCTCGCACACCACGACTGCCTGAGGTTTCGCGCGGCCGATACCCACCGGCACACCTGGCACCTGCTCCGGTGCGACCATCCGGCTGATGTGCAGGAGGTGGAGCTGCAGCCGGTGGTCTGCAGCAATCACGTCGAGACCCTGCTCAGGGTGGCCCTCAGCGGCGGCGGTATCGTAGCGGTGGCGCTGGATTTGGTGGCTGAGTCCCTGAACCGAGGGGAACTCGTGCGCGTGTTACCCGACTGGGTGGCCGATCGTTGGTCCCTGTATGCGGCTCTGCCCAGCCGACGCCACCTGCCGGCACGCACGCGGGTGTTTCTGGACGAGCTCGGTGCAGCGGCGCGTGTGATGCTGGAGCCCGTGCGGATGTAAAAAAATACGCAGCGCCGTTGCCAGGCGCTGCGCAACGTTGGTGTCCTGCGGGACTGGGAACCTGCGGATCACCCCCTTGGAGAAACCGGGGGGCCGTCGGCGCAGCGGCGCCCGAAGCGGCCCTTGATCATCCGATCAGAAGTCGTGACGCACGCCGATGGCGTACAGACGCTCGTCTTTGGTTTTGATGCCGACGTTGTTCTTGACCTCGACGTCGCGGTAACCGGCATACAGACGCGTGCGCTTGGACAGGCTGTAGGTCACGCCGAGCGCAAAGCCGCTGGCTTTGCCGTTGTTGCCTGCGGTGGTGGCCTTTTTGGTCTTGGCGCTGGCCAAGCCCGCCGAGAACGTCCACGCGTCCATGGGCACCTGAACGCCGATGGAGTACTCCTCGTCATCCCCGTTGGCGGGCTGGCCACCGTCGCGCCAGTTCACCATGCCCGACAGCGCAAACGCGCCGAAGTCATAGCGCGCCGCCAGAACCGTGTACTTGTCGCTGCGCGTGATCGTGGTGATGTTGTTGTTGGTGGTACGGCGCTTTTCGTCCTGGTAGCCCAGGCCCACGTTGAAGACCTTGGTGGCGTAGCCGACCTTCAGCGCATAGCCGTCGCGCACATCGGTGCCGGTTTTTTCGTTGAGCGCGTGGTCCACGCCGACATAGAAGCCGCCCAGATCGGGGCTGTAGTAGCTGATCTTGTTATCCCAGCGCGAGCTGTAGTCGCCGCCGCGCGCAAACACACCGTTGCTCGAGGCGGTGAAAGCTGAGTCG
>JANWZF010000310.1 GCA_025054905.1 Tepidimonas sp. | reverse complement strand
TTGGCCGTCAGGGCCACCACCGGCCCCCGCCAGCCCTGCGCGCGCAGCCGGCGCGTGGTCTCCCAGCCATCCATGCCGGGCAGACGGCAGTCCATCAGCACCAGATCGAACGGTTGTTGACCCGCCAGCGCCAGCGCCTGCGCCCCGTCGGCGGCCAGGCTGACCTGCGCACCCAGCCGTTGCAGCAGCCGCATTACCACCTGCTGGTTGACGGGGTGGTCTTCAACCACCAGCACCCGCGCCGGCACCGATGCAAGCGGCCCACGTCCGGGCTCGGCCGGGGGGGCTGGGGCCGTGCCGGCGGGCAAGGGCACCCGCAGCGTGAAGGTGCTGCCCTGCCCCGGCGTGCTGTCCACCGCCAGGGTGCCGCCCATCGCGTCGACCAGACGACGGCAGATCGCCAGCCCCAGGCCGGTGCCCCCATAACGCCGCGTATGGGTGCTGTCCATTTGCACGAACGGCTCGAACAGCTCCGGCAGCCGGTGGGCTTCGATGCCAATCCCGGTGTCGCGCACGTCCACCTGCAGCCACCCATCGGCCCAGGCGGCAGCGACGGTCACCTCTCCACGCTCGGTGAACTTGATCGCGTTGCCCACCAGGTTGACGATCACTTGCTGCAGCCGGGTTGGATCCCCCCATGCCCAGGCCGGCAACCCCTCCGCCAGCTCGGCACGCAACACCAACCCCTTGGCCTGGGCTTGCCCCCGCAGACCCTCGATGCTGGCGCGCAGCAACTCCGCCGGCTGCAGCGCCACGCGCTCCAGCGTCAGGCGTCCCGCCTCGATCTTGGAAAAATCCAGGATGTCGTTGAGCAGCGCCAGCAGCAGCTGGGCGCTGTGGCGCGCGGTGGCCACCCAGTGGCGCTGGTCGTCGTCCAGCGAGGTGCCCTGCAGCAGCTCCAGCATGCCCAGCACGCCGTTGAGCGGGGTGCGGATCTCGTGGCTCATGACCGCCAAAAAATCCGACTTGGCGCGGCTGGCGGCCAACGCCGCATCGCGGGCCCGCGCCAGGTCTTCGGTGCGCTGTGCGATCTGACGCTCCAGGCTGTCAGCCAGCGCGCGCAGCTGCTGGTTGGCCAGGTACAGCTCGCGGCTCTTGGCCTCCAGCAGCGCTTCAGCCTCCTTGCGGGCGCGGCGCTCGCGCTCCAGCCGGCGCAGCGCCAGTGCCAGCGCATCGCCTTCAGGCGGCGCTGCGGCGGACGATGTCGAAGCGCACACGCGTGATCCCCGGTTCGGACAGGTCGGTGGTCCGCACATCGGCGGTCTCACCCCAATGTTCCAGACAACCATCAATCAACCCTTGCGCCAGCGCGGCAAACGGGCGGCGCGATTCGTACACCATCACCAAATGGTGCGCGTCGCGCTGGACGGTGTCGAAGCGGGGCAGCTCGGCATCCGGGTACAGTTTGCGCACCTCCAGGTGCACGTGGTCCTCGATGCGTTGCAGGAAATCGAACGCCGACGTGACCCCTTCAAAAAACCCGGGGTACAGCTGGGTGAACCGGGTGAACAGATGGCGCCCGTACGCCTGCACCAGTTCGTCCACCGACCCGCCTGTCAGACGGGCCAGCTCGGCGATGAGCGCCAGCATCTCTTCGTGGCTGTACGTCCCGACGGCGGTATAGGCCCCCCCTGAGGGCACCTTGGCCGCTTCGATCATGCGGTCAGCCACCTCGGGCGAAAAGCGCTGCTCGACCATTTCGATGAATTCGGAGAAAACGATGCCCTTCATGCTGACACGCTCCTGCTGCTCGGATCCAACCGCGAGTATCGCGGAAAATGCGTGACGTGAACGATCCCTCCCACGCATCCATTCCCCCCTCGGGGATCCCCCCCGGTGCAGGGAGCACGGCCGCCGATACGGGGTTTCTGGAGTCGCTGGTCGGCTACAACGCGCGCCGGGCCGCGCTGGCGATCATCGCGCAGGTGCTGCCCGAACTGCAGCCCTACGATCTGCGGGTGGTGGAGTTTTCGGTGCTGACGGTGGTGGCCCACAACCCCGGTATCACGTCGCGCCAGGTGTGCGCGGCACTGGACATCCTGCCGCCCAACCTGGTGGGCCTGCTGCGCAAGCTGGAGCAGCGCGGGTTGATCCACAAGCGCGCGCATCCCAGCGACCGGCGCGCCCAGGGGCTGTACGTCACCGACGCC
>JANWZF010000303.1 GCA_025054905.1 Tepidimonas sp. | reverse complement strand
CAGCGTGGTGGTCTTGCCCGAGCCAGATGGCCCCAACAGGGAGATGAACTCTCCGGCCTCGATCGTCAGATGCAGGTCACGGACCACCAGATGCTGGCCGTCGTAGGTTTTTTGCACGCCGTCGAAGGTGACCAGAGGAGCTGTTGCCATGGGGATGTTGTGTTGGAATCGATGCGAACTCTAACGGTTGCATGCGGGTAACACCAATACAGTTGCCAGGCTGCGACAACGGATGTGTATTGTCTGAACAGCCGATACAGGGTTTCCCTGATGTCCATCGCGGTGCGTGATGCACCAAAACAGGATCTAAAAAATCCACGGCAAGCCCCACAATAGGGGGTGGCTGGTGGTGAGATTCCCTAAGCGCGCCACCTGGCCTCGCTGTTGCCCAGCACCGGCGGGGCAAGATCGGCCTGCGGGCGCTGGCCGTCGAAACATACGGGGTGAGCCACCATGGGCGGGCGCGCCTCGGTTGCCGGCAGCACCAGGCCGCGGGCCTGCGTGTGCGGGTGGGCCATCACCTGCGCGATGTCGTGAATCGGCGCGCACGGCACGCCGGCTGCGTCCAGGTCGGTGCACCAGGCCGCGGTGGAGCGCTGGCGCAGCCATTGCGCCACCATGGGCACCAGCTCGCCGCGGTGCTGCACCCGTGCCGGGTTGGTGGCGTAGCGGGGGGCGCGTGCCACCTCGGGGTGCCCCGCGACGTCACAAAAGCGGGCAAACTGCGCATCGTTGCCCACCGCCAGCACCAGATAGCCGTCGGCGGTGGCAAAAGCCTGGTAAGGCACGATGTTGGGGTGCGCATTGCCCATGCGGCGTGGGGTGACGCCGCCGACCAGCTGGTTGCTGGCCTGATTGGCCAGTGCCGTCACCTGCACGTCAAACAGCGCCACATCCAGCACCCGTCCACGGCCGCTGTGCTGCCGTTCGTGCAGCGCGGCCAGGATTGCCGTGGCCGCGTACAGGCCCGTCATCAGGTCCACCACCGCCACGCCGACCTTCAGGGGCTCGCCGTCGGGCTGACCGGTGATGCTCATCAGGCCTGCTTCGGCTTGGATCGCGAAGTCGTAGCCCGCTTTGGAGGCCAGTGGACCGGTTTGTCCGTAGCCGGTGATCGAGCAATAAATCAACCGCGGGTTCAGGGGCATCAGGCTGGCCGCATCCAGCCCGTATTTGGCCAGCTGGCCGACCTTGTAGTTTTCGAGCAGCACGTCGGCCTCGCGCGCCAGGTTGCGCACCTGCTCGATGCCGGCCGGCTCGGTGAGATCGATGGCCACCGAGCGCTTGCCGCGGTTGGCGCAGATGAAGTAGGCCGACTGGCGTTGCGGCCCGTCGCCCCACCACGGCGGGCCCCAGGCGCGCGTGTCGTCGCCACTGCCGGGGCGCTCGACCTTGAGCACGTCGGCCCCGTAGTCTGCCAGGATCTGGCTGGCCCACGGGCCCGCCAGGACACGCGACAGATCGAGCACGCGCACTCCCTGCAGCGGGCGCGGAGGAGTCGGGGTCATGGTGCGTGTGTCCATGAGAGCGGCCGATGGGCTCAGTTGGCAAACGCCGCGATCCCCGTGATGGCCCGCCCGAGGATCAGGGCATGGATGTCATGCGTGCCCTCGTAGGTGTTGACCACCTCCAGGTTGACCAGATGGCGGGCCACGCCGTACTCGTCGCTGATGCCGTTGCCGCCCATCATGTCGCGCGCCATGCGGGCAATCTCCAGCGCCTTGCCGCAGCTGTTGCGCTTGCACACGCTGGTCAGTTCCACCGGCGCCTTGCCTTCGTCCTTCAGGCGTCCAAGCCGTAGGCAGGCCTGCAGGCCGATGCCGATTTCGGTCAGCATGTCCGCCAGCTTTTTCTGGATCAGCTGGTTGGCCGCCAGCGGTCGGCCGAACTGTTGGCGCTCCAGCACATACTGGCGCGCGCGGTGCAAGCAGTCCTCGGCTGCGCCCAGCGCCCCCCAGGCGATGCCGTAGCGCGCGCTGTTGAGGCAGGTAAAAGGGCCTTTGAGGCCGCGAATCTCGGGGAAGACATTGTCGTCCGGACAGAAGACGTCGTCCATCACGATTTCACCGGTGATCGAGGTGCGCAGTCCCACCTTGCCATGGATGGCCGGGGCGGACAGGCCCTTGTAGCCCTTTTCCAGGATGAAGCCGCGGATCTGGCCCTCGTCGTCCTTGGCCCACACGACGAACACATCGGCGATCGGGCTGTTGGTGATCCACATCTTGGCGCCGTTGAGGCGGTAGCCGCCCGGCACTTTCCTGGCGCGGGTGATCATGCTGCCGGGGTCGGAGCCGTGGTTGGGCTCGGTCAGGCCGAAGCAGCCCACCCATTCGCCGCTGGCCAGCTTGGGCAGGTATTTCTGCTTTTGCGCTTCGGTGCCAAATTCGTGGATCGGCACCATCACCAGGGAGCTTTGCACGCTCATCATGCTGCGGTAGCCGCTGTCGACGCGCTCGACCTCGCGCGCGATCAGACCGTAGCTGACGTAGTTCAGACCGGCGCCGCCGTACGTTTCGGGGATCGTGGGGCCCAGCAGGCCGAGCTCCCCCATTTCGCGAAAGATCGCGCGGTCGGTTTGCTCGTGGCGGAAAGCCTGTTGCACGCGCGGCAGCAGGCGCTGCTGGCAATAGGTGCGCGTGGCGTCGCGCACCGCGCGCTCATCGGCGCTGAGCTGGTCGTCAAGGAAGAACGGGTCGGCCCAGTCGAAAGCGATTTTGGTTTGGCTCATGGTCGGCTTGCAGAATGAGAAGGGCAGGACAAGTCGGACTGCGGGCGGCCAGCACCGCACGGTGGTCGCATGGTAGGCGGCTGAAGCCGTCCGGGCAAACGATTTTTTGGTGGGCAGATATGCGGTTGCCGCATAATGCGGGGCACAACATCCCTGCTGCTGCAACAGGCTGCCCGCGTGGTGGCCGTCGTCCCTCATGCGTCGTCGTCTACCCTCGCTGCAAGCGCTGCAGTGTTTTGAAGCGGCTGCCCGTCACCAGAGCTTCAGCCGCGCTGCGCAAGAGTTGGCGCTGACGCAGAGCGCGGTGTCGCGCCAGGTGGCCGCGCTGGAGTCGTTCCTGGGGGTCAAGCTGTTTCGGCGCAGTCAGCACGGCATGGCGCTGACCCCCGCGGGGGCAGACTACGCCCGTCAGGTGCGCCAACGACTGGACGCACTGGAGCGCGATGCCGTGGATCTGATGGGACGGCGCGGCCACGGGGATCGTGTGACGTTGGCGGCGGTGCCAACTTTTGCCACGCGTTGGCTGATTCCGCGCCTGCCGCGACTGGTTGCCCAGCAGCCCGAGCTGGTGGTGCACCTGGAGACGCGTACGCGTCCGTTTCTGTTTGCCGATTCTGGCGTCGACGCGGCCCTGTGGGCCGGCACCCCACAACAATTGCAGCAGTGGGCCGGTACCCAGGCCACGCACCTGATGGACGAAGAGGTGGTGCCGGTTTGCAGCCCACACTGGCTGCCGCAGGGCCGTGCGGTGACGCCGTCCGAGCTGGCCAAGCTGCCGCTGCTGCAGGCCAGCACCCGGCCGGAGGCCTGGCGGCGCTGGTTCGAAGCGCAGGGTGTGGAAGCCCCCAGCCCGATGGCCGGGCCACGCTACGAGTTGTTCTCGATGCAGGCGGCAGCCGCCATCGCCGGGCTGGGTGTGGCGCTGATGCCCACCCTTCTGGTGCAGGAGGAGCTGGCCAGCGGCGCGTTGGTGGTGGCCTGCCCGTGTCCGCTGAAGGGCGAGCGCGCTTACTACCTGGTGCAGCCCCAAGGCGTGTCACGCCCTGCGCTTGAGCGCCTGCGGCGCTGGCTGTTGGATGAGTGCGCCGCCGCGGAAGTCAGCGGCGTTTGGCGGCCTGCAGCGCCGCCTCCATGATCGCCAGGCCTTCATCCAGCAGCGCGTCGCTGGCGGTCAAGGGGACCAGGATGCGAATGACATTGCCGTACAGCCCGCACGACAGCAGCACCAGGCCGCGCTGCAGCGCCTCGGTGCACAGGCGGCGGGTCAGTTCGGCCGCCGGACGGGTCAGATCACCGTCCTCAAACAGCTCGATGGCCACCATGGCGCCCAGTCCCCGCACGTCTCGGATCTCGGCGTGGCGGCCCATCATGGCGGTCAGACCCGCGCGCAGCCGCTCGCCGATGGCGCGGCTGCGCTGCAGCAGACCCTCCTCATCAAAGACCTCCAGCACGGCCAGGGCAGCGGCGCACGCCAGCGGGTGGCCTGCGTAAGTGCCCCCCAGCCCCCCCGCAGGCACGGCATCCATCAGCTCGGCCCGGCCGATGACGGCCGAGAGCGGAAAGCCCCCTGCCATGCTCTTGGCCATCGTCACCAAGTCCGCTGCCACACCCCATTGCTCGCTGGCCAGCCAAGTCCCCGTGCGTCCGGCCCCCGTCTGCACCTCGTCGGCGATGAAGACGATGCCGTGCTCGTCGCAAATCTGGCGCAGCGCCCGCGCGAACTCGAACGGAGCCACATAAAACCCGCCTTCACCCTGCACCGGCTCCAGGATGATGGCCGCCACCCGCTGCGGTTCGACGTCGTACTTGAAGAGGTGGTGCAGGCTGCGCAGCGCGTCCTGCACCGTCACGCCGTGCAGGGTGTTGGGGTATTCGGCGTGGTAGATCTCGGCCGGGAAGGGGCCAAAGCCGGCCTTGTATGGGGCGACCTTGCCGGTCAGCGCCATGCCCAGCAGGGTACGGCCGTGAAAGCCGCCGCCGAAGGCGATGACCGCCTGGCGCCGGGTCGCCGCGCGGGCGATCTTGATGGCGTTTTCCACCGCCTCAGCTCCTGTGGACAGGAAAAACGCCTTTTTCGCGAAGGCGCCGGGGGTGCGTGCGATCAGGCGCTCGGCCAGCTCCACATAAGGCTCGTACGCCAGCACCTGAAAGCAGGTGTGGTGCAGCTTGTCGAGCTGGGCCTGCACGGCCTGCACGATCTTGGGATGGCGATGGCCCGTGTTGAGCACCGCGATGCCGCCGGCAAAATCGATGTAGCGGCGTCCCTCGACATCCCAGATCTCGGCACCCTCGGCCCGTTCGGCGAACACTTCGTAGGTTTGGCCCAACCCGCTGGGCAGGGCAGCGCGGCGGCGCGCCATCAACGCCGCGTTGGTACGGCTGGCGTGGGACAGTTCGGGGTCGCGATGCATGACAGGTCTCCTTCATGGGGATCGTGGGCCGGCAGCAGCGGCCATCGGCAGCATGATCGCCCGCGCCGCGCCCCGCTACCATATACAGCCCGGTCGGCTGGCGCACGACGCTGTACCGCCGGCGCATCCGGTACAGATCAGCCTCATGTTCACCCTCGATCCGCATAGCGCCACCCCACTGGTGGTGCAAATCGTGGATGGCTTTCGCGAGCTCATCCGCAGCGGCGTACTGCGTCCGGGTGCCAAGGCGCCCTCGATCCGCCAATTTGCGCACGCCCACGGCGTCAGTGTCTACACGGTGGTGGATGCCTATGACCGCTTGGTGGCCTTGGGCTATTTCGTCTCCCGGCCGCAATCGGGTTTCTTTGTGCGCAGCCGCGATCTGCGCACGGCCTCGGCGGCGGAAGGGGGGCCGCAGTACCACTTCGATTCGATGTGGTACTTGCGGCGCGTGTTCGAAAACCGTCGCCTGCGCTCCAAGCCCGGCTGCGGCTGGTTGCCAGGCGACTGGCTGTTTGGCGAAGGCGTGCGCCGCAGCCTGCGCGCCCTGGCGGCGCAGGAGGTCGATTTGGGTGGCTATGGCGAGCCCAAAGGCTACACGCCGCTGCGCCAGTTGGTGCGCGACGGGCTGGCCGAACAGGAGATCGCGCTGACGAGCGATCAGGTGTTGCTGACGCACGGCTCCAGTCAGGCGCTGGATCTGGTGGCGCGCCGCCTGGTGCGGCCTGGCGATGCCGTGCTCGTGGATGAGCCGGGTTACCCCAACTTGCTGTTTTGCCTGCGCTTTCTGGGGGCGCGGTTGGTGGGGGTGCCGCGCACGCCGTGGGGCTGGGATCTGGCCACCCTGGAGGCGCGCGCCAGCGAGACGGGCGCCAAGGTTTTCTTCACGCAGCCGCGCCTGCACAGCCCGACTGGCTCGGTGGCCAACCTGGCGCAGCTGCACCGCCTGTTGCAGCTGGCCGAACGGCACGGATTGCGCATCGTCGAAAACGATCTGTACGCCGATCTGGATCCCGAACCGCGTCCTTCCCTGGCCAGTCTGGACCAGCTGCAGCGAGTGATCTACGTGGGCAGCTTTTCCAAGACCATCTCGCCCAACCTGCGCGTGGGCTTTGCCGCGGCGCATCCAGACGTGCTGGAGGATTTGGCGCAACTCAAGATGATCTCGGGGTTGACCTCATCGGAGTTCACCGAGCGGCTGGCGTACGGTGCGTTGACCGATGGGCGCTGGCGCAAGCACCTGCGCGCGCTGCGCCAGCGTCTGGCCGCGGGCCAACAGCGCACCGCCGAGCGCCTGCAGCGCCTGGGGTTCGAGCTGTTTGCTCAACCCGGTGCAGGCATGTTCCTGTGGGCGCGCCACCCTGCGATCGACAATGCCTCGACCCTGGCGTATCAGGCCGCCGAGCACGATATCCTGCTGGGGCCAGGCCATCTGTTCGGGCTGGATCTGGCCCCCAGCCCCTGGATGCGCTTCAACGTCGCGTTTTGCGACGACGAGGGTTTGTGGAGTTTTCTTGCTGAGGCCACGCGCGGCCCGGTCGGGTCATCGTCTTAGGATCACGTGTCGTTGTCACGGGCCGGTCATGGATGTGGGGCACATTGGTGGGTTGTCGACATCCACTCACCAGGAGCACAGACGTGGCCAACATCCTCCGCGACGACGACGGCGTTTCCAACACCTCCGCCAACCGCCATTTGCAAGATGTGGTTGACCAGGCCTTGGCGCATGACCCGGGGCGCAGGCGGCTGATGATGGCCGGCTTGGGGGCAGCCTCGCTGCCGTTTTTGAGCCTGCTGTCGGGCTGTCTGGGTGGCAGTGACGACGAGCCGGCCGAGCAGATGCTGGGATTTCAGGGGATCGCAGCCGCCACGGGCGACAGTGTCGTCGTGCCGGCTGGTTACGTGGCAACGGCGTTTTTACCCTGGGGGGAACCCATCAACGCCAATGCGCCGGCCTGGAAGGCCGATGCCACCAACACCGCAGCCGAACAGGAGCTGCAGGTGGGTGACAATCACGACGGCATCGAATTCTTTGGCTTCAATGCTTCAGGCAATGGCTGGGGCAACCGCAGCGATGAGGGCCTGCTGGTTTTCAATCACGAGTACATCAACCCCGAGTACTTTTATGCCCCCGGCACCGATCCCAACAACTGGTTGTTGCCGTTCACGCTGGAAAAGGCACGAAAGGGGCAAGCGGGCCATGGCGTGACGGTGGCGCACATCCGTCGCCGTCCTGACGGAAGTTGGGAGCATGTCAAAACGTCACCTTACAACCGCCGCATCCATGGCAATACCCCCATCACCTTGCAGGGGCCGGCAGCGGGGCATGCGTTGTTGCGCACCGCCGCCGATCCGACCGGCCAGACGGTGCTGGGCACGCTCAACAACTGCGGTTCAGGCCGTACCCCGTGGGGCACTTTCCTGACCTGCGAGGAAAACTTCAACGGTTATTTTGGCTGGAACGGTGACCGCAGTCCGACCACGCTGGAGCAGCGTTACGGGATCACCAAAGACGGTTTTGGCTACCTTTGGCACACCGTTGATGCGCGCTTTGATGTCAATGCCAACCCCAACGAGCCGAATCGCTTCGGCTGGGTGGTGGAGATCGACCCGTTCGATCCCTCTTCCAAGCCTATCAAGCGCACCGCGCTGGGGCGCTTCAAGCACGAAAACGCAGCCGTTTCGGTGGGGCCGGATGGGCGCGTCGTGGTCTACATGGGCTGCGATGAGCGCAACGAATACATTTATAAGTTCGTTTCGGCAGGAAAATTCGACGCTACCAACCCGACCAGCGCGGCCAATCGCCGGCTGCTGGAGCAAGGCACGCTGTACGTCGCTCGCTTCGACGCCGGCCCCGTGGCCGGTGACCGCATGGGTACCGGGGTCTGGATTCCCCTGTTGCCGGGCACCGTGGGGTTGGACGGCAAGGCGTTGCGGGACAACCCCAATTTTGCGGCTGCGACGGATGCCGAGGTGCAGGCGCTGATCCTGATCAAGGCGCGGCAGGCCGCCGACGCGGTGGGGGCGACGATGATGGATCGGCCCGAGTGGATCGCGGTCAATCCGAAAAATCCGGGCAACGTTTACGTGACGTTGACCAACAACAACCGCCGCGGCACCACTCCCGCCTCGTCGAACAAGCCCGATGGCACGACCCCGGCCGGCTCGGCCCGTCCCCCGGTGGACGAAGCCAACCCACGCTCGAACAACCTCTGGGGCCACATCGTGCGCTGGACCGAGGCCGGCAACGATCCCACCGCCACCACCTTTGCATGGGACATCTTCGTGCTGGCCGGCCAGCCTTCGATCACCGGGGAGCGAGCACCCAGCAGCAACATCAACGCCAACAACCTGTTCAACAGCCCTGACGGCCTGGCATTCGACGCCTTTGGGCGCTTGTGGATCCAGACCGATGGGTCTTATAGCAACAGCGGCGACTACGCCAACATGGGCAACAACCAAATGCTGGCAGCCGATCCAAGCTCGAAGGAAATCCGCCGTTTCTTGGTGGGGCCGTCGGGCTGCGAGGTGACGGGCGTGACCTGGACCCCCGATCGCAAGACGATGTTTGTCAACATTCAACACCCAGGGGAGCTTGGCAGCCACCCCAACCGGCCCAAAAACCAGGACGGCTCGACGTGGACCGACAACCAGATCGCGCGCAATCCGACGGCGTTTTCGCAATGGCCCACCGCCGGAGTGCGTCCGCGCTCGGCCGTCGTGGTGATCCGGCGCAGTGACGGCGGCGTGATCGGAGGGTAAAGGGGCAGCAGCGTCAAACCTCCCACACCGCCCCATGCTCGGGCACGAGGGCGGTGCGGTGCAGCTCCCGCTCGATGCGGCAGCGCAGCGCATCGGCCGCATCGGGTTCACCATGCACGACGAAGGTGCGGTGTGGCTGCCCTGGAATGGCACGCAGCCACGCCAGCAGCCCGTCCGCGTCGGCGTGGGCCGAGGCCGACAACAGTTGCGCCACTTCGCAGCGTACCGGCCAGTCTTCGCCGTGAATGCGCACGCTGGCTGCGCCGCGCTGTAGCGCATCGCCACGTGTGCCAGGGGCCTGGTAGCCGGTCAGCAGCACCATGTGGCGGTGGTCGCCCAGGTACAGCTTGAGGTGGTGCAGCACCCGTCCGCCGGTGGCCATGCCGCTGCCCGCCAGGATGATCTTGGGCCCGTGATGACGGGCGATGGCCTTGGAGTCATCCGGCGTCAGCGCCGCATGCACGGTGCGCGTCATTTGCTGCACTTCGTGCCCGCTCAGGCGATGTTCCCCCAAGTGCTGCTGCAACAGCGCCGTGGCGTGGATGGCCATCGGACTATCCAGAAAAACCGGCAGCGCCGAAGGCAGGCGGTGCTGTCGTTTGAGCTGCGCGATGGCGTGCAGCAACGCCTGTGCGCGTCCGACCGCAAACACCGGCACAACAGCGGTGCCGCCACGGGCTGCCACACGCGCCAACAGCGGGGCCAGCTCTTCGATCAGATGCAGATCGGGGTGGCATCGGTTGCCGTAGGTGGACTCCACCACCACCGCATCGGCCTGGGGGGGAGGATCGGGGGGCAGCATCAACGCGTCGTCGGCGCGTCCGAGATCGCCTGAAAACAGGATGCGCCGCCCCGCCACTTCGATCAACACCTGAGCGGCGCCCAAGATATGCCCGGCACCGAAAAACTGCACACGCCAGCCGCGCAGGGGCTCAAAGGGCTGATAGACGGGCTGCGCTCTGAACTGCCGCAGGGCATGCTGGGCATCGGCCACGGTGTACAGCGGCAGCGCTGGACTGTGCCTGGAAAACCCGTGTCGGTTGGCGTAGGCGGCATCCTCTTCCTGCAAATGCGCGCTGTCGGGCAGCAGAATGTCGCACAGATCGCGCGTGGCCTGGGTGCACCAGATCTTGCCGCGAAAGCCTTCTCGCACCAGCAGCGGTAGGTGTCCGCTGTGATCCAGGTGGGCGTGGGTGAGCACCACCGCACCCAGCTGGCTGGGAATGATCGGCAACGGGGCGCGGTTGCGCAGCCGCAGCGCCTTGTAACCCTGAAAGAGGCCACAGTCCACCAGCAGCTGCTGTCCGCCGTGGCGCACCAGAAATTTGGAGCCGGTGACGGTGCCCGCCCCTCCAAGGAATTGAATCGTGACGGTCATAGGGCCATCGTACCCCAGACCGGCAGCTCAGCAACGTGGGCGTGGTGGCCGCGTCGCCGTCAATGCCGTCGGCGCAGCCTTACGAGAAAAAATCGCGCGCCTTTTCGAACCAGCTTTTTTCGTGCGGGCTGTGTTGGGTGCCACCCTTTTTGAACGATTCGTCCAGCTCGCGCAGCAGACGGCGCTGGTGTTCGGTCAGCTTCACGGGTGTTTCCACCACGATGTGGGCGTACAGATCGCCGGGGTAGCTGGAGCGCACGCCCTTGATACCGCGGCCGCGCAGGCGGAAGGTCTTGCCGGTTTGCGTGCCTTCCGGGATGTCGATGACGGCCTTTTGGCCATCGAGCGTCGGAACCTCGATTTCGCCACCCAGCGCCGCCGTGGTAATGCTGACCGGCACCTGCACGTGCAGGTCGTCACCGTCGCGCTCGAAGATTTCGTGGCGGCGGACGCGGATTTCGATGTACAGGTCGCCAGGGGGACCGCCGTTGCGTCCAGGCTCGCCGTTGCCGCTGGAGCGGATGCGCATGCCATCGTCGATGCCAGCGGGAATCTTGATTTCCAGCGTCTTGTGGCGTTTGACGCGCCCCTCACCATGACAGGTGGGGCAGGGCTCGGGGATGATCTTGCCGCTGCCGTGGCAGCGCGGGCAGGTTTGCTGCACGCTAAAGAAGCCTTGACGCATCTGCACCACGCCGTTGCCGTGACAGGTGGGGCAGGTTTTGGCACTGGTGCCGAGCTTGGCGCCGCTGCCGCGGCAGGTGTCGCAGTCGTCCCAGGCAGGTATGCGGATTTGCGTCTCTTTGCCACGCGCGGCTTCCTCCAGCGTGATTTCCATCGCGTACGACAGGTCCGCGCCGCGGTACACGTGGCGGCCACGCGCGCCGCGAGGCGAGCCAAAGATGTCGCCGAAGATGTCGCCGAACGCCTCGGAAAACCCGGCAAAGCCATCCCCGCCCGCGCCGGCGCGCATGTTGGGGTCCACGCCGGCGTGACCGTAGCGGTCGTACGCCGCGCGCTTGTCGGGATCCGACAGGATCTCGTAGGCTTCCTTGACTTCCTTGAATTTTTCCTCGGCCGCCTTGGCGGCTTCACCCTGGTTGCGGTCCGGGTGGTATTTCATCGCCAGCTTGCGGTACGCCTTTTTGATGTCGTCTTCGCTGGCGTTGCGGGGCACGCCCAGGGTCTCGTAGTAGTCGCGTTTGGCCATGTCGATCCGTGCGTGTCATCCTGAACGAAAGCCGCGCCGGGCCTGACGGCAGCCCGGCGCGGCAGGGGCGCGGTGGACGCTGGAAACGGTGCGTCAGTCGCGCTTGACTTCCTTGACCTCGGCATCGACGACGTCGTCGTCGGCTGCCTTGGCGCTGCCGCTGGCACTGCTGCCCGCCCCCGAGGTCTGGGTTGCGCTGCCCTGCGCGTCGGCGTACATTTTCTCGCCAAGCTTCTGGCTGGCGCTCATCAGCGCTTCGGTCTTGGCCTCGATGGCGGCCTTGTCGTCGCCCTTGACGGCCTGCTCCAGATCCTGGATGGCCGATTCGATCTTGCTCTTTTCGCCAGCCTCCAGCTTGTCGCCGTATTCCTTCAGGCTCTTGCGCACCGAGCTGATCAGCGCGTCAGCCTGGTTGCGCGCCTGCACCAGCTCGACCTTCTTCTTGTCTTCGGCCGCGTTGAGTTCGGCGTCTTTGACCATCCGCTGGATTTCTTCCTCGGTCAAACCCGAGTTGGCCTTGATGGTGATCTTGTTTTCCTTGCCGGTGCCCTTGTCGCGTGCCGAGACGTGCAGGATGCCGTTGGCATCGATGTCGAACGTGACTTCAATCTGTGGCACACCGCGCGGAGCCGGCGGGATCCCCTCCAGGTTGAATTCACCCAGCAGTTTGTTGTGCGCGGCGATGTCGCGCTCGCCCTGGTAGACCTTGATCGTCACCGCCGGCTGGTTGTCCTCGGCGGTGGAGAAGATCTGCGAGTACTTGGTCGGGATCGTCGTGTTTTTCTTGATCATTTTGGTCATGACCCCGCCCATCGTCTCGATGCCCAGCGACAGCGGCGTGACGTCCAGCAGCAGCACGTCGGTGCGCTCGCCGGCCAGCACCGAGCCCTGGATGGCCGCCCCGATGGCCACCGCCTCATCCGGGTTGACGTCCTTGCGCGGCTCCTTGCCGAAGAACTCACGCACTTTTTCCTGCACCTTGGGCATGCGCGTCATGCCACCGACCAGGATCACGTCGTCGATGTCGCTGACTTTGACGCCCGCGTCCTTGATGGCCACGCGGCACGGCTCGATGGTGCGCTCGATCAGGTCCTCCACCAGGCTTTCCAGCTTGGCGCGGGTCAGCTTGATGTTGAGATGCTTGGGCCCGGAGGCATCGGCCGTGATGTAGGGCAGGTTGATCTCGGTTTGCTGGCTGGACGACAGCTCGATCTTGGCCTTCTCGGCGGCTTCCTTCAGGCGCTGCAGGGCCAGCACGTCCTTGGACAGATCAACCCCTTGCTCCTTCTTGAACTCGGTGATGACGTAGTCGATGATGCGCTGGTCGAAGTCTTCGCCACCCAGGAACGTGTCGCCGTTGGTGGACAGCACTTCGAACTGCTTTTCACCATCGACGTCGGCAATTTCGATGATCGAGATGTCGAACGTACCGCCGCCCAGGTCATAGACCGCGATCTTGCGGTCGCCCTTGCCGGCCTTGTCCAGCCCGAAAGCCAGCGCCGCGGCGGTGGGTTCGTTGATGATGCGCTTGACCTCCAGCCCGGCGATGCGGCCGGCGTCCTTGGTGGCCTGGCGCTGCGCGTCGTTGAAGTAGGCCGGCACCGTGATGACCGCTTCGGTCACCGGCTCGCCGAGGTAGTCCTCGGCGGTCTTTTTCATCTTGCGCAGCACTTCGGCGCTGACCTGCGGCGGCGCCAGTTTCTGGCCGCGCACCTCGACCCAGGCGTCGCCGTTGTCGGCCTTGACGATTTTGTAGGGCATCAGGCCGATGTCCTTTTGGACTTCTTTTTCCTCGAACTTGCGGCCAATCAGGCGCTTGACCGCAAACAGCGTGTTCTTCGGGTTGGTGACGGCCTGGCGCTTGGCCGGGGCGCCGACGAGAATTTCACCGTCCTCCATGTACGCCACGATGGACGGCGTGGTGCGCGCGCCCTCGGAATTTTCGATGACTTTGGGGCTGCCGCCCTCCATGATGGCCACGCACGAGTTGGTGGTGCCCAGGTCGATGCCAATGATCTTGCCCATGTTGGAATGCTCCTTGAAGACGGTGTCAAACCGTGCCGATGTCGAACTATCGCCTAAATGCGGCCGTTGCGGTGGCTTTCAAGGCGTTACTGCGCTGAAGGGGCGGCCACCGTCACCAGGGCCGGGCGCAGCACGCGTTCGTTGATCAGGTAGCCCTTTTGCAGCGTGGCCACCACGGTGTTGGCCGGCTGTTCAGCCGCCACCATGCTGATGGCTTGATGCTGGTGGGGATCGAAGCGATCCCCGGCCGCGGGGGCGATCGGGGTGACCTTGTGGCGCTGCAGCGCCGCCAGCAGCTGCCGCAGCGTGGCCTGCATCCCCTCACGCAGCTGCTCCAACGTGGCTTCCTGCACGTTGAGGCCGGCTTCCAGGCTGTCCACCACCGGCAGCAGGCTTTCGGCAAAGGCTTCCACCGCAAATTTGCGCACCTTGGCCATCTCCTCCTCGGCGCGGCGGCGGGTGTTGTCCGCTTCGGCCAGCGCCCGCAGCAGCTGGTCGTTGAGCTCGGCGTTGCGCTGACGCAGCGCTTGCAGCTCGGCCTCGCTTTCGGCCGCCGCAGGCTCCGGGGTGGCAGAGGAAGGGGTGGATTCGGTCGTTGGGGTGGCAGTCGGGGTGTCTTGGTGGTTCATGGTGCAAACCCATTCGGGCGGAAAGCGTCGGTCGATGAAAAACCGCTGGTACAGATGGGGGCGGGGCGTGCCGATTCAAGGGGGTGTGGCCGTTGCGGCCGCGGCAAGGGCCTGCGTGTCACAATCGGCCCTACGAGGAGACCCTGCGATGAGACTGTTCCGTTACGGCCCTCCGGGTGATGAGCGTCCGGGCCTGCTCGATGCAGCGGGGGTGCGCCGCGATCTGTCCGGCGTGGTCGGCGACCTCACGCCGCACACCTTGGGCCCGGACGCGCTGGCCCGCCTGGCGCGGCTCGATCCCCGCCGGCTGCCCGAAGTGGACCCCGCGGCGCGGCTCGGCCCCCCCGTGGGTCAGGTCGGCAATATCCTGGCCATCGGGCTCAATTATGCCGATCACGCGGCCGAAGCGGGCCTGCCGCTGCCGCGTCAGCCGATCGTGTTCAGCAAACACACCGCCGCACTGGCCGGCCCCAACGACGATATCTGGCTGCCGCCCGGATCGGTCAAGCTCGACTGGGAAGTCGAGCTGGCGGTGGTGATGGGGCGCGCGGCCTGGCAGGTCCCGCAGGAGCAGGCCCTGGATCATGTGGCGGGTTACTGCCTGGCCAACGACGTCTCGGAGCGCGCGCACCAGCTTGAGATGGACGGTCAATGGATCAAGGGCAAAAGCTACCCCACCCATTGCCCGCTGGGGCCCTGGCTGGTCACGCGCGATGAGCTGCCCGATCCTCAGGCCGTGGAGCTGTGGTTGGACGTCAACGGCCAGCCCCGCCAGCGCGGCCATACCCGCACGATGGTGTTTGGCGTGGCGTTTCTGGTCAGTTACCTCAGCCGCTTCATGCGCCTGCTGCCAGGCGATGTGATCCTGACCGGCACGCCCCCCGGTGTCGGCATGGGCCAGCGTCCGCCACAGTACCTGAGCGTGGGGGATGAGATCACCCTGGGCAGCCCCGTGCTGGGGCAGCAGCGTCAGCGCGTGGTGCCCGCGCCGCTGCCCTGATACACCCGGCGCAGCAGGGCGATCAGCGTGGCTCGCTCCGCCGCGCTGAGATGGGGCAGGGCGCGCTGCTCGACCGCCGCCACCGCGTGCTGCGCCGCGCGTTGAACCTGGGCCCCGGCGTCGGTGACGTACAGCCCCTGGGCGCGCCGGTCGCTGGGATGCGCGCGCTTGTGGATCAACCCGCGCTGCTCCAGCTTGCGCAGCAGGCCCACCAGGTTGGGCGGCAGGATGTCCAGTGCCGCGCACACCTGGCGCGA
>JANWZF010000280.1 GCA_025054905.1 Tepidimonas sp. | reverse complement strand
GCGTGCAGCAGCTCCAGGTCGAGCATCGAGGCTTCGTCGACCACCAGGGCGTCCAGCGGCAGCGGCTGGCGGTCGTCGTGACGCGCGCCGGTGCCGTCGGGGCGCTGGCCCAGCAGCGCATGCACGGTGACGGCCCGCTGCGGCAGGTGTGGCTGCAGCGCTGGCCACGGCAGCGGCAGCGACCGCGAGGCGAGCTGCTGCCACGCCAGGCCCAAGGCCGCGCTCAAGCGCGCAGCGGCCTTGCCGGTGGGGGCGGCCAATCCGAGGGCCAGCGGCGCCCCACCGCGCTGCAGCGCCAGCCCCTGCAGCAGCGTCAGCAGCCGTGCCACGGTGGTGGTTTTACCGGTGCCGGGGCCGCCGGTGATGACGGCCAGCCGCCGGCGCACGGCCAGCGCGCAGGCCAGCCGTTGGGCGTCCGGCGTGGGGGTGGGGGGGCCAAACAGGGCTTCGATCCACGGCCGCAGCACGGTGGGGTCCGGGGCGTCGTCCAGTGCCAAGCGGTGCGCCAGCGCGTGCGCGGTCTCGCGCTCGCGCCGGAAGTGCCGGCCGAGGTAGAGGCTCCCGTGGGCCTGCACGACCGGGGTCAAGGGGGTGCCCGTGCCCACCCATCCGGGGCCGTGCAGCACACCGGGCCCGTCGGCGTGCAGGCGTTGCAGCAGCCAGCGGGTGCAGGGGCCGGAGGCGGTTTCGGGTGGCGTCTCGGACCAGCGCCAGGCTACATGGCCATCGGCAGCCCGGCGGGCCAGCAAGGCCGTGGCCAGCAGGGCCTCGACGGTGGCCGCAGGGCACAGCGCCGCGGCCTGGCGCGCCAGGGTGGCGTCGGCGGAGCGCAGCTCGCCGCTTTGCAGGCCGCGCTGCAGCCAGGCTTCCAGGTCGGGGCGTGCAGCCTGGGTCATGCCTGGGCCTCCACACCCATCAGCAGGGCATCCAGCCGCTGCACCAGCGGCCACGGCTGCGTCAGCTGCCAGACGCCGCCGCCGGGGGCGGCCACGCCGCGCCAGAAGACGCACAGCGCGCCGCCCAGCTGGCGTGCCGGCTCGTAGCGCGCGCCCAGGCGTTGCGCCAACCAGCGGTGCAGCGCCAGCAGGTACAGCGCGGCTTGTGCGTCGTAGCGCTGGCGCAGCACCTCGGCCTGCACCGCGTCGGGGTGGTAGGCCTCGTCGCCCGGGCCCAGCGCGTTGGATTTGTGGTCGAGCACATAAAAGCGCCCGTCGTGTTCGAACACCAGGTCCATGAAGCCCTTCAGCATGCCGTGCAAGGTGACGGTGCTCAATCCTGGGCGCGGCTGGCCGCAGACCACCTGGGTTTGCAGCAGGCGGTCGAGCTCGCGGACCTCGACCGCGGCGTCAACGCGCAGCCAGAACGGCACTTCGGGTTCTGCCTGCTGCAGTTGGGTCAGCCGCACGCCGCCGCCACCGGGCAGCGGCAGTTCGGCGCCGGCGATGGCGTGGACCCAATGGGCGAGGTCGGCTGCATCGCTCGGCAGCCGTGCCGCGGGCCAGCCCAGGCCCTGCAGCGTACGCTGGGCCAACGGGACCAGGCTGGTGGGCGCGTCCATCGGCCAGCCACGGCGCTGGCAGGTTTCCAGCAGCGCATGCAGCGCCACCCCCGGTTGCGCGCCACGCGGCCAGCGGTGCCATGGGTGGGGGGCGGCCACCTGCGCCGCGGGGTCGCCGCTGCCGGGGTCATCGTCACTGGCGTGGGCTTCGATGGCTGCGTCGGCGCTGGTGGGGGTGGCGTGAGCGGTGCGCGCCAGGGCACTGTAGCTGGCGATCCACCAGGCGGGGCCGCAGCGTGGGCGGGCACGGTGCGCCCAGACGGCGGGGCGCGGCGCTGCGGCGCTGTCGCCGGCCGAGGCATGGGCAGAGGCGTCGCCGTCGTTCAGGATCCGGGTGCAGGCGATGGTGCCGCCGCTGGATTTGACCAGCTTCTGCAGCTGCGCTTCGGCCTGGTCGGCGATGGCCGAGTCGTCGTCATCCTGCAACCCCAGCAGCCGCGCCAGCGCGCTGGCGCCAAAGGCGGGCTCCAGCGCTACCCCCACCCAGGTGGCATGCACCGCGCGGGTCAAGGCCACATAGAGTTTGCGCGTGTCTTCGAGCAGGCGCTCACGCTCGGCCCGTTGCAGCGCCTGCTGCCAGCGCATGCCTTCATCGCGCAGGGTGACGTGGGCGCGGCCCTGTTCGTCGTGCCAACGCAGCACCTGCGCCTTGCTGTGGCTGCTGTGCAGCGTGCGGGCCCGGCTGCCAAACGGCAGCAGCACCAGCGGAAACTGCAACCCTTTGGCTTTGTGCACGGTCAGGATCGGGATGGCCTGCGGTGTGCCATCCAGGCGCCGCTCCACGGCGGTGAGCGTGGCGTCGTCGCCGGGGCTGGGCGCCACATCGGCCCGGCGGGCTTCGCGCAGCAGGGCCAGCGTCCCTTCGATGCCGGGTGTGCCGCGCTGGCGCGCGGTCTGCTGCAGCCACTCCGCCAGGTGCAGCAGGTCGGTCAGAGCACGGGCACCAGGGCTGGGATGATGGACCGGGCGTTGCAGCAGATGGGCGGCCACGCCAAATTCGTGCAGCAGGGCCCGCACCGCTGCCAGCACACCGTGGCGCTGCCACAGTTCGTGGTAGCGCGCAAAGCGCTGCAGCTTGTCATCCCAGGCATCTTCATCGTGCAGCAGGGC
>JANWZF010000257.1 GCA_025054905.1 Tepidimonas sp. | reverse complement strand
CGCACGGCGCTGCTGCAAAGCCTGGACGTAGTCCTGCTCGCCGAAGGCTTCGACGAAGCGGTCCGCGGTGGGATACGAGGTGTAGCGCGGTCCCGGAATGTCGAAGCGGCGCAGCAAGGCCTCATCGATGACATGTTTCACGGTGGCTCGGCTCCTTGGGGCAACGTACTGTGCCGCAGGCCCGCGCCCATGCTGTTGACGTGCGTCAAAGGGGGGCACGAACGAACCCAACCAGCACGGCAGTGGTTTCGGACCCGGTGGCAGCGGAACGCATTGTTATCATCCCAGCGACGAAAGGAACCCCATCCATGGACATGCACGCCATCAAAGTCGCCTGCTCGAGCTGCAACCTGCGCGAACTGTGCATCCCGGTTGGCCTCGATGCTCACGAGATGGCGCAACTCGACGACCTGATCAGCACGCGGCGCCGCGTGCGCCGGGGCAGCACGCTGTTTGCTGCTGGTGACGCCTTCACATCGCTGTACGCGGTGCGCTCCGGTTTTTTCAAGACCGTCATCAACACCGCCGACGGGCGCGACCAGGTGACGGGCTTTCAGATGGCCGGCGAAATCCTCGGCCTGGACGGCATCGTGCAGGACAAGCACTCGTGCTCGGCGGTGGCGCTGGAAGACGCGGAGGTGTGCGTGCTGCCCTTCGACAAGCTGGAAGAGCTGTCGCGCACGTTCAGCACACTGCAGCATCACGTGCACCGCATCATGAGCCGCGAGATCGTGCGCGACCAGGGGGTGATGCTGCTGCTGGGCAGCATGCGCGCCGAGGAGCGGCTGGCGGCGTTTTTGCTCAACCTCGTGCAGCGGCTGCACGCGCGCGGCTTTTCACGCTCGGAAATGATCCTGCGCATGACGCGGGAGGAAATCGGCAGCTACCTCGGCATGAAGCTGGAGACGGTCAGCCGAACCTTCTCCCGCTTCCAGGATGAGGGCATCATCGAGGTCAAACAGCGCCACGTGCGCATCCTCAAGCCCGAGGCGCTGCACGCGATGGTCAACCAAGGCGAACCGCTGTGACGGCGTCGCCGGCACGCCGGCCATCTCAACCGCAACCCTGGCATCCTCCCGCGGGGGTGTTGCGCACGCACTCGGCCGGGCGCTGCCCGGGAGGCACCGGGCAGCGATTGATCTCCCATGGGGACATCGACAACAGCGTGGTCAGCGCGCTGGAGGCCATCGTCAGGCCCCAGAAAATAAAAAACGCCAGCGTGTAGATCGCCTGGCGCGACCAGCCCAGCGCCTCGCCACCCCAGTGCAGTTCGTGCGGATCGACAAAGGCAAAGACCACCATTTCGATCACGGCGGCCATCAGGAAAGCCGGCCAGGCGATCCACAGAATGCGTTGCGTGCGGGTCATCGTGTGCGTCTCCTCTTTCCGATGAACGATCGCGCCGCGACCCGCCCGCTGCCTTCAGCGACTTTGCGGCAGCGTCGGCGAGACGACGTGGTTGCGCGCCTGGTTGGCCGGCAACAAGGCTTTTTGCGCCTGCAAACGCTCCTGCGGCGGCAGTCGATCCAGCGGCTCGGCGACGCGGGCCACTTCAGCCTCGGTCGGCAGCACCTGATCGGCATGGCGCACCGCGATCCAGAACGTCACCAGCGACGCCACCACCACCACCAGTGGGCCTCCGACCACAAGCCACATCATCGGTTCGCGAAACCAGGGGCGGCGCGAGATACTGCGCGTGCGCGCGTCAGACGGATTCATCGTGATCATAGTGTATGCCCTCTACGGTATTGGCGCGCCTCGGGACAACCCTTAGCTCCGCCAACCCGGTGCAACGTCAACGCGGCACCAGGAAGGTCGTCTTTTCGGTCACCGCCAGCGCCCCATCGGCGCTGCGGAACGTGAACGTGATCGGATGCGTGCCGCTGGGCTGCCCCGGGGGAACCTGCACGCGCACCGCCACCGACCGCACCTCGGTCGGCAACAGATGCACGGTGGGCTCGGAAGCGACCTGGATGCCCGGCAAGCCCTCGACCTGGATCTGCAGGGTGCGCTCCTGCTCCGCCGCGTTCATGAACTGGATGCGGTAGACATTTTCGATGCGGCCCATTTCGACCAGCCGCGCCAGGGCGCCACGGTCGCGAATCACGTCCACCTTCAGCGGCACCCGCAGCCACAGACTGACCCCCAACGCCGCCACGATCGTCAACAGGATGGCACTGTACACCAGCACCCGGGGACGGAACGCGCGCCGGATCATCTGCGCCCGCGTCCAGCCGTGCGCCATGCCGTTTTGGGTCGAATATTTGACCAGACCGCGCGGGTAGCCCATCTTGTCCATCACCTCATCGCAGACATCGGCGCACGCGCCACAGCCGATGCACTCGTACTGCAACCCGTTGCGAATGTCGATGCCGGTTGGGCACACCTGCACGCACAGCGTGCAGTCGATGCAGTCGCCCAGACCCAACGCCTTCGGGTCGGCGGAACGCTTGCGCGCACCGCGCGGCTCACCGCGTTGCGCGTCGTAGGTCACGATCATCGTGTCCTTGTCGAACATCGCGCTCTGGAAGCGCGCATAGGGACACATGTACTTGCAGACCTGCTCGCGCATGTAGCCTGCATTGCCGTACGTGGCAAAACCGTAGAAGAAGATCCAGAACGTCTGCCACGGCCCCAGATCCCAGGTCAGCACGGCTTGGCCTAATTCACGGATCGGGGTGAAATAGCCCGCAAATGTGAACCCGGTCCACAGCCCGACCGCGATCCAGGCGATCTGCCTGCCGGTCTTGCGCAGGATCTTGTTGGCATCCCACGGCCCCTGATCCAGCCGCATGCGCGCCGAGCGATCCCCTTCGAACAGCTTTTCCAGCCACAGGTAGATCTCGGTGTAGACGGTCTGCGGGCAGGCGTAGCCGCACCACAGCCGGCCGGCGATCGCCGTGAACAAAAACAGCGCCAGCGCCGACACCACGAGAATGCCGGTCAAGTAAATGAAATCCTGGGGGTACAGCACCAGACCAAAGATGTAGAAGCGGCGCGCTTCCAGATCGAACAGCACCGCCTGGCGCTGCCCCCAGGTCAGCCACGGCAGCCCGTAGAAGACCAGCTGCGTCAGCCACACGAACACCCATCGCCAGCGCGCAAACACCCCGTTGACGGCGCGCGGATAGATTTTCTTGCGCGCCGCATAAAGGGAGATCTCGACTTCCTCATCGCTGAGGACTTTGGGTTGGGCGCTGGTGCTCATCGCGAACCTGCCTTGGCAAAAACGAAAAACCGGCTCGGGTTCATGTTACCCGAGCCGGTATGGTGAGGTGTTGACCTTACGCAACCCGTGCGGTCTCACTGCGCATGCGACAGCTTCCAAACATAGCCGGTCAACACGTGGATCTGGTCGGCGGTCAGCAAAGCGTTTTGCGCAGGCATGACATTGTTGTAACCCTGATTGATCCCGCGGATGATCGCCTCCTCACCCCAGCCATGCAGCCAGATCTGGTCGGTCAGGTTCGGCGCTCCGGTGGCATGCATCCCCTTGCCGTCCGGGCCGTGGCAGGCTGCGCAAGCTCCCCACTTGGCCTGACCTTGGCTGGCACGCACCGCATCGTGCGGGCTGCCCGAAAGACTCAGCACATAGTGCGCCAGGTTGCGCACGTCTTCAGGCGTGCCCACCGCCGCGGCCATCGGCGGCATGACCCCGACGCGGCCCTGCGTGATGGTGGTCTTGATGTAGTCCGGCCCCCCGTCACCCCCAAGCCAGTCGTTGTCGGTCAGGTTCGGAAAGCTCTTGCTGCCGCGGGCGTCCGAGCCATGGCACTGTGCGCAGTAGTTCATATACAGGCGCTCGCCGACCGCCATCGCGTTGGCGTCCTTGGCCAGATCCTTCGGATCGGTGCCGCGGAACTTGGCGTACAGCGGCTCCACCGCCGCCAGCGCCTTGGCCCGCTCGGAGGCCCACTGCTCATGCGAGGACCACTTCAGCGCCCCCGGCGAGCTGCCCAACATCGGGTACAGCAAGCCGTAGCCGAGTGCAAACACCACCGTGATGATGAACAGGTACACCCACCAACGCGGCAGCGGGTTGTTCCATTCGCGCAAATCCCCGTCCCAGACATGGCCGGTGGTGTTATCTGCTGCAGGCATCACGCGGGTCTTGCCGCTGGCCCACAGAAAAAACGCGCACGCCAGAATGCTGATGACGGTGACGCCCGCCACGAACAGGTGCCAGAAATCGCTCGTGAAATCGCTCATGATGGTTCTCCGGTCGGGGGGCTCACTCGCTCTGGAACGGCAACCGTGCCGCCTCCTCGAAGCGCCGTTGGTTCTTGCGCGACCAGGCCCAGGCCCAGATGCCGACGAAGGTAACGAGGCTCACCACCGTGACGATGATGCGCAGGTCGTTGAGGTCCATCGCTTGTGTCCCCCTAGTTGGGCGTGCTTACTGGGCCGCGCTGGGAGCCGGTTGCGCGGCGCTGGTTTGCGCCGTCTTGGCCGGCTGGGCCAGCTTGTCCCACGAACGGGCCGTCCCCAGCCCCTGCAGGTAGGCGATCAGCGCCTCCATTTCGGTCTTGCCGCGCACTTCGTCGGCCGCCTTGGCGATCTCTTCGTCGCTGTACGGCACCCCGACCTTGCGCAGCGCGCGCATCTTGGCGGGCAGTGCGTCGGCATCAACCTGGCGACGCTCCAGCCACGGATAGGCCGGCATGTTGGACTCGGGCACCAAGTCGCGCGGATTGATCAGGTGAATGCGGTGCCATTCGTCCGAATAGCGGCCGCCGACACGCGCCAGGTCGGGCCCGGTGCGCTTGGAGCCCCACTGGAACGGGTGGTCGTAGACGAACTCACCCGCCACCGAGTACGGTCCATAGCGCAGCGTCTCGGCATGGAACGGCCGCACCATCTGCGAGTGGCAGGTGTAGCAACCCTCGCGGATGTAGATGTCGCGCCCGGCCAGCTGCAGCGCCGGATAGGGCTTGACCCCCTCGATCGGCTTGGTCGTGGAGTGCTGGAAGAACAGCGGCACGATTTCCACCAGACCGCCCACCGCCACCACCAGGGTGATCAGGACGATCATCAGGAAGTTGTTGGTCTCGATGCGCTCGTGGCCGCTGGGCTTGTGATCGTGTTGAGCCATGTCGTTACTCCCGAGGGAATCAATGCGCGGGCGCGGGGATGGCCACCGGCTCGACCTTGCCCTGCTGCGCGGTCTTCCAGACGTTCCAAGCCATCACGAACATCCCGCCGAGGTACAGCAAGCCACCCAACAGACGGATCACGTAGAACGGGTAGCTGGCCTTGACCGACTCGACAAAGGTGTAGGTCAGCGAACCATCGGGGTTGACCGCACGCCACATCAGGCCCTGCATCACGCCGGCGATCCACATCGCGGCGATGTACAGCACGATGCCGATCGTGGAGATCCAGAAGTGCAGCTCGATGGCCTTGACGCTGTACATCTGCTTCTGGCCAAACAGACGCGGGATCAGGTAGTACAGCGAACCCATCGTCACCAGACCCACCCAGCCCAGCGCACCGGAGTGCACGTGGCCGATGGTCCAGTCGGTGTAGTGACTCAGCGCGTTGACGGTCTTGATCGACATCATCGGCCCTTCGAACGTCGACATGCCGTAGAACGACAGCGACACGATCAGGAAGCGCAGGATCGGATCGTCACGCAGCTTGTGCCACGCCCCCGACAGCGTCATGATGCCGTTGATCATGCCGCCCCACGACGGCGCCAGCAGGATCAGCGAGAAGACCATACCCAGCGACTGCGCCCAGTCCGGCAGCGCGGTGTAGTGCAGGTGGTGCGGACCCGCCCACATGTAGGTGAAGATCAGTGCCCAGAAGTGCACGATCGACAGCCGGTAGGAGTACACCGGCCGCTCCGCCTGCTTCGGGATGAAGTAGTACATCATCCCGAGGAAGCCCGCGGTCAGGAAAAAGCCCACCGCGTTGTGGCCGTACCACCACTGCACCATGGCGTCCTGCACGCCGGCGTAGGCCGAGTAGGACTTCCAGAAGCTGACCGGGATGGCCGCGCTGTTGACGATGTGCAGCAGCGCCACGGCGATGATGAAGGCGCCGTAGAACCAGTTGGCCACGTAGATGTGCTTGACCTTGCGCGTGCCCACCGTGCCGAAGAACACGATCGCAAAGGCCACCCACACCACCGCGATCAGCAGGTCGATCGGCCACTCGAGCTCGGCGTACTCCTTGCCGCTGGTGATGCCCAGCGGCAGCGTCACCGCCGCCAGCACGATGACAGCCTGCCAGCCCCAGAACGTGAACGAAGCCAGCGCTGGCGCAAACAGGGTGGTCTGACAGGTGCGCTGCACCACGTAATAGGCGGTGGCAAACAACGCCGAGCCGCCAAAGGCAAAGATCACCGCGTTGGTGTGCAGCGGGCGCAGGCGGCTGTACGTCAGGTATTCGATCCCGAAGTTCAGCTGCGGCCAGGCCAGTTGTGCGGCAATGATGACGCCGACCAGAAAGCCGACGATGCCCCACACCACGGTCATGATGGCGAACTGCCTCACGACCTTGTCGTTGTAGACCCCCGTCGCTGGGGCCGCCGTGGTTGCAGACATAGAGACGCTCCTGTTGTGTGAAACTCACCCGGGTGCGCAGTATGGCCAAACGCCCCTGCACCGCTCTTGATGTATGTCAATCCTGTCCCCGGGAAAACCCGGGATTTGACCGCCCTCAATCTTGTTGGAGGATGCGCTCACCCTCGCGCTCGACGTTGTCGAACTGGCCCGAGTGCAGCGCCCACCAGAACACCCCGATGATCAGCA
>JANWZF010000086.1 GCA_025054905.1 Tepidimonas sp. | reverse complement strand
CCACCGTCTTCATGGGGGTGCCCACGATGTACACCCGCCTGCTGGCCGAACCCGACCTCACGGCGGCGCGCTGCGCCTCGATGCGGCTGTTCATCAGTGGCTCGGCACCTTTGCTGATCGAAACCTTCCGCGCCTGGCAGCAGCGCACCGGCCACACGATCCTGGAGCGCTACGGCATGAGCGAGACGATCATGCTGACTTCCAACCCGTACCGCGCCGACGCGCGGCACGGGGGCCAGGATGAGCGCCGCGGTGGCACGGTCGGGTTTGCGCTGCCGGGGGTGGGGCTGCGCATTGCCGGGCCTGACGACCAGCCGTTGCCCGCGGGCGCGATCGGGGCCGTGCAGGTGCGCGGCCCGAGCGTCTGTGTGGGCTACTGGCGCCAGCCCGACAAGACGCGCGCCGAATTCACCGCCGATGGCTGGTTTCGCACCGGGGATGTGGGCTTCATCGATGAACGCGGCTACCTGACCCTGGTCGGGCGCAGCAAGGATCTGATCATCAGCGGTGGCTACAACGTCTATCCGGCGGAGGTGGAGGGCGCCATCAACGAGCTGCCCGGTGTGGCCGAAAGCGCCGTGATCGGCGTGCCGCACCCCGACCTGGGCGAGGTGGGTGTGGCGCTGGTGGTCCCCCAGCCGGGCGCCCAACCCGACCCGGAGGCGATCCTGGCCGCGCTGCGCCAGCGGTTGGCGCGCTACAAGATCCCCAAGCGCTGCGTGCTGGTGGAGGACCTGCCCCGCAACGTGATGGGCAAGGTGCAAAAGAACCTGTTGCGCCAGCGCTGGCGCGACACGTTCGTCGCCTGAGCTAGCGCAGCAGGCTCAGCGCCACTCCACAGCCGACGAGAGTGGATGACGCCCCTTGAAGGGCTGCGTCGCCCATCACCTGGGTGGGTTGCCTTGATATCCATCAAACCCTGCGATGGCTCAAGCGGATAATCTTGTCCGATGGCCGCTCCTCCCCCTTTTGCCGAAGCTGCCCCAGCCTCTGAGCGGACGGAGAAGCTGGGCCTGTGGGCTGGCCATCGCGGCCCGCTGACCGTGCAGGATGATTTCCGCATCCTTGACGACCCGCTGGAGCAGCGCGACTTCACCGAAGTGCACGAGCACGGCGGCCACACCGTGTGCGAATCGACACTGGTGGTGCAGGGCATGTACTGCGCGGCCTGCGCCGACACCGTGGAAGCGGCGCTGGCCGGCCGCGACGGGGTGCTGGAGGCCCAGGTGCATGCCGCGACGCGACGCCTGACGCTGCGCTGGGATCCGGCGCGCACCCGGTTGTCAGAGCTGGCCGAAGCCGTCGGCCGCGTCGGCTACCGGCTGTTGCCGATGCAGCAGGCCTGGGCCGTCAGCGAACGCACGCGCGAGACGCGCCGCGCGCTGTGGCGGCTGTTCGTGGCGGGCTTTTGCATGATGCAGGTCATGATGTACACGTGGCCGGAGTACGTCACCGAGCCGGGGCAGATCCCGGCCGACCTGCTGCAGTTGCTGCGTTGGGCTTCGTGGGTGCTGAGCCTGCCGGTGATGCTGTTGGCCAGTGGTCCGTTTTTGGGGTCGGCCTGGCGCGATCTGCGGCAGGGTCGCATCGGCATGGATGTGCCGGTGTCCGTCGGCATTCTGATCACTTTTGGGGTCAGCACGCTGGCCACGTTTGATCCCACCGGCCCTTGGGGGCAGGACATCTGGTACGACTCGCTGACGATGTTCGTGTTCTTTCTGCTCGGCGGGCGCTACCT
>JANWZF010000042.1 GCA_025054905.1 Tepidimonas sp. | reverse complement strand
CTGCACGCCGTGTTGGCGGAATGGCTGCATGGCTGTTGGGCCGCCGACGATCTGAGCACGGCCTTGCGCGCCCGGGCGACGTTGGCCGCAGGACAGCGCATTTACACACCCCAGGGCCACTCGGTGGGTCGCCACGATGTGACGTTCTACGCCGCAGACGAGCCACAAGCCGGTTTGTTGGCGCGTGCGCACGAGCTGGAGCAGCTCGAACGCGCGGCGCGCGCGCAGGCGTTGGTGCATGAGCAGGCGCGCGCCGCGTTACAGCGCAGCGAGGCGCGTTGTCAGGAGCTGCGTGCCGCGTTGCAGTCGGCCCAACGCGAACTGGCCCAAGCGCAGCAGCGCTGCCACGGCGCCCAGCTGGAGCGCGTGCGGGCCGAGCAGCGCTTGCACGAAGCGGCGCAGCGGCACGAACAGCTGCAGATCGATCTGGCCGATCTGCAGGCGCAGCAGGATGAGCTCGGCGAGCGTTTGGCCCAACTCGACGAGCGTTGGCAGGCTCTGGATGAGGAGCTGGCGCAGGCGCAGCAGGCGTTGGTTCAGGCCGAAGAGGCTGCGGCGGCGGCCGAGCGCGCCGTGCTGCAGGCCCGTGAGCAGCAAGGGGCGCTGCAGCGCCGGCTGCAGGAAGCGCAGTTTGCCCAGCGCAGCCTGGCCTTGCGTGGCGAGGAGCTGCGGCGGGCGCTGGCCACCGCCAAGGCCCAACAGCAGGCGCTGCAGCAGGAATGCGACGCCCTGCGCGCCCAGCTGCAGCGCGACGATGACCCGGCCTTGCAGCAGGCCCTGCAGCAGGCGCTGCAGCGTCATCACGACGCCGAGGCGCAGCTGGCGGCCTGCCGCAGCCGCCACGACGATCTGGCGGCACGCTGGCGCGCGATCGACGAACAGCGGCTGCGCGCCGAACGCGAGCTGGAGCCGCTGCGTCAGCGCGTGGTCGAGCTGCAGCTGCAAGAACAGGCCGCGCAACTGGCGTGCCAGCAGCACGCCCAGGCCCTGGCCGAAGCCGGCGCCGATGAGCAAGCCGTCGCCGCCAGCGTCGTCGAGGACCAGGTGCAGCTGGCCGGCTTGCCGGGTGAGATCGAACGACTGCAGCGCGAGTTGAACGCCTTGGGGGCGGTCAACCTGGCGGCTTTGGAAGAGTTGGGCGCGGCGCGCGAACGCGAGCAGTTCCTGCGTCAGCAGTCCGACGATCTGAAGCGCGCGATCGACACGCTGGAGGATGCGATCCGCCGCATCGATCAGGAAACCCGCGACCTGCTGGCGCAGACCTTTCACACCGTCAACGAGCACTTCGGGCGCATGTTCCCGGAGCTGTTTGGCGGGGGCCAGGCGCGCCTGATCATGACCGGTGAAGAAATCCTGGACGCAGGCGTGCAGGTGATGGCGCAACCCCCTGGCAAGCGCAACCAGACCATCCACCTGCTGTCGGGCGGCGAAAAGGCGTTGACCGCCATCGCGCTGGTGTTTGCGATTTTTCAGCTCAATCCAGCGCCGTTTTGCCTGCTGGACGAAGTGGACGCCCCCTTGGACGACGCCAACACCGAGCGCTACGCCCGCCTGGTCACACGCATGAGCCGCGACACCCAGTTCCTGTTCATCAGCCACAACCGCATCGCGATGGAAATGGCGCAGCAGCTGATCGGGGTGACGATGCAGGAGCAGGGCGTCTCCCGCATCGTGGCGGTGGATCTGCAGCAGGCCGTCTCGATGATGGACAATGCCGCCTCATGAATGAGCTGCACCCGCTGCTGATCGCGTTGCTGGCCGGGGGCGCAGCGGTGCTGCTGGGTGTGTGGGGGTACCATCACTGGCGCATCCGGCGGCTGACACCACGCCGCCCGCCGCCGGTCCCCACCCCCCCCGGCGAGGAAGCCGTGCGCCTGGAGCCGGTGTTGGAGGTGCCGATGGCGGCTGCCACGCCGGCGCCGCAGCGCGTGTTGTCCGAGCGCATCGATGCGATCGTGGAGCTGCGACTGGAGCGCTCGGTCAGCGCCGAGGCGGTGCTGGCGGCGCTGCCGGCCAGCCGCCGCATTGGCACCAAGCCGCTGGCGGTGGAGGGCGTGCCCGAAGGCGCGCCCAGCGACGATTGGCAGCTTGTGCAACCCGGTGCGCGCTACGCGCGTTTGCGGGCCGGGGTGCAGTTGGCTAACCGCAGCGGCGCGCTCAACGAAATCGAATATTCCGAGTTCGTGCACAAGATCAGCCACTGCGCCGAACACCTGCTCGCCGCGGTCGATTTTCCGGACATGCTGGACGTCGTGCAGCGCGCGCGCGAGCTGGATCGGTTTGCCGCTGCCTGCGACGCCCAGCTGATGCTGACGCTGCGCGCGCGGCGTGCAGCCTGGAATCCAGATTACGTGACCCAGCACGCGCGGCGCCTGGGTTTTGTGCCCGGCACGCTGCCGGGGCGCATGGTGATCGATGCGGCCGATGGTGCCCCGCTGGTGGTGCTGCAGTTCGAGACCCAGGCGGCGCTGGCCGATGACCCCGAGCTGGCGGTGCTGCGCGAGGTGCGCTTGATGCTGGATGTGCCGCAGGTCCCCGCGGAGGCCGAGCCCTTCGCGCGCCTGCGCCAGCTGGGCGCGGCGCTGGCGGTGGCGATGGACGGCTGGGTCGGGGATGACGCCGGTCAGCCGCTCAGCGAGGAAGCGCTGGATGCCATCGGAGCCGAGCTGCAACGTTTGTACGATCGCCTGTGCGCGGCCGATTTGCCAGCAGGTTCGCCCGAGGCGCGACGGCTGTTCAGCTGAGCCGCGCGGGTTCACGCATAACGGCCGGCGCGCAGCGCCGCGGCGGTGCGTCGCGCCAAGTCAGGCAACTCCAGCAGGGCCGATTCGATCTCGGCCTCATCGTGGGCCCGGGCAGCGTGCTCCAAACGTGCGGCGGCGGCGGCCAGCATCACCGCCCCCATGTTGCCGCTGCTGCCTTTCAACGAATGCGCCATGCGCGTCAGCGCTTCCCAGTCCCGCTG
>JANWZF010000040.1 GCA_025054905.1 Tepidimonas sp. | reverse complement strand
GCGGCGCGGGCTACAATGCGCGCCGCAGATGCCGCTTTAGCTCAGTTGGTAGAGCACCCGCCTTGTAAGCGGTAGGTCGTCTGTTCGAGTCAGACAAGCGGCACCAGGGACTGGCGTTTCCGGGGCCCTGCGAAGGGGGCAGCATATCCGCCACTGGTCGTGGATGCGGATGCTGTGCTGCCCGGCGCGGTCGCCACGCAGCGTCTCCAGCCGGTTGTTGGGCGGGATGCGCAGATCATCGAGCCGTTGCGCCGCAGGGTGGCTGGCGCGATGTCGAGCACTTCCGCCAGGTGCAGAAAAAGTGGGATCTCGCCGGCTGGACCGTCTGGGCCGCGCGCGGCCCTCGGCGCATGCTGAAAATCTCCGCCACCGTGATGGAAACTGAATGGCTGCACCGCTGGCTGCGGGGCTGGGGCAAAAACATCCGCGGTGTGGGCATCGAGCCCACCTAGCCGTCCGCGACCAAGGTTGGTGCCCTATGGCCATTCAAAGGCCGAATCCGCGTGGGGTGCGCCGGCGTTTCCGCTGTTATCCGACGGGACGGTTGACGCGCCGGTGTGCTCAACCCATGGGAGTAGGCCACCCGTCATGCCGTGGACTTGGCTGGGCTGGCCGTGTTGGGGTGGCGGAGAGAGAGGGATTCGAACCCTCGATACGGGGAAAACCCGTATACCGGATTTCGAGTCCGGCGCATTCGACCACTCTGCCATCTCTCCGCGGTCGGCTAAAGGCCGCCATTGTAGCAGAGCAGGTTGTAGGGGCCCCCGGTTGGGTGTGGGGGTTCGGGGGTTAGTCGTCGGCGGCGCGCAGGCTGGCCAGCGCCGCCTCCAGTGCCGCCACGTCGGTGGGGGGCTGCAGCAGCGGATGCAGGTCCGCGCAGCCGGCCCAACCCTCCGCCTTCAGGCGTGCCACCGCTTGCCCGGCCGCGCGCGGCGAGTCAAACCCCAGGCTTTGCAGCAGCACGTGGCCACGCGCGTCGGTCAGCTTGAAATAAAAGCGGCCGTCGGCCTCGCGGTATTGCTTGAAAACCGGCCGGCCGGTCTTGGGCGCGGCCGCCGCTGGCGCCACGGCTGCCAGTTCGGTCAGCGGTCGCAGCCCAACGGCCCGCCTGAGGCGCTGCGCCAGCGGCGCGGCCAGCGCCCGCGCCTTGGCGGCGCCGGCCTGCAAAATGGCTTCGACCCGCTCGGGGTGGGCCATCAGCTCATCGTAAGCGGCGCGCATGGGCGCGATTTCGCGGTCGATGCGCTCGAACAGGCGCTCCTTGGCCTCGCTCCAGGCGATGCCGGCGGCATAGTCGCGCGCCAGCGCGGCTGCCTCTTGCGGGCTGGCAAAAGCCTGGTAGAGCTGGAAGATGGCGTTGCCTTCGACCGGCTTGGGCTCGCCGGGCGCGCGCGAGTCGGTGACGATGCTCATGATGAGCCGGCGCAGCTGCTCGCGCGGGGCAAACAGCGCGATGACGTTGTCGTAGCTCTTGCTCATCTTGCGTCCGTCCAGACCGGGCAGCGTGGCGACCTGCTCGTCGATCACCGCTTCGGGCAGGGTGAAGTGCTCGCCATAGCGGTGGTTGAAGCTGGCGGCCAGATCGCGCGCCATCTCGACGTGCTGGATCTGATCGCGGCCGACGGGGACGCGGTGGGCGTTGAACATCAGGATGTCCGCGGCCATCAGCACCGGGTACATGAACAGGCCCACCGAGACGCCCTCATCCGGTTCGCGGCCGGCGGCGGTGTTCTGGTCGACGGCGGCCTTGTAGGCATGCGCCCGGTTGAGCAGCCCCTTGCCGCCGACGCAGGCCAACAGCCACGCCAGCTCGGGGATTTCCGGGATGTCGGACTGGCGGTAGAAGGTTACGCGCTCGGGGTCCAGGCCACAGGCCAGCCAGGTGGCCGCGATTTCCAGCGTCGAGCGTTGCACGCGGGCTGGATCGTGCGTGGAGATGAGCGCGTGATAGTCGGCCAGAAACAGAAAGCTTTCAATGCCAGCCTGGCGGCTGGCGCGCACGGTGGGCCGGATGGCGCCGACGTAGTTACCCAGGTGAGGGGTGCCGGAAGGTTTGATGCCGGTCAGGACGCGGATCGGTGAGACGCTCATGGATGGCAGGAGGGGCAAACAGCAGGGTTGGAGGCGGTGGCGCTCAAAACAGCAGCCAGCGCAGTGGTGCCAGCGCCCATTGGATCGCTTGCAGGGTCCACTGCATCAGCGGCCGCAGCCACAGCGCGCTGACCACCCCCGCGATGACCAGGGCCATGACGATGAAAAAGCCCAAAGGCTCCACACGCGCCAGCAGCAGCGCCGGCCGTGGCGGCAACAGGCCGACCAGGATGCGGCCGCCATCCAGCGGCGGCAGTGGAAAGAGGTTGAACGCAAACATCACGACATTGACCAGCACGCCGGCACGCGCCATCGCGTGAAAAAACGGCTCTTCGATCGCCAGCGCGGCGAGCAGATAGCCGGCTGCAGCCCAGCCCAGGGCTTGCAGAAGGTTGGCGGCAGGGCCGGCCAGCGCCACCCACACCATGTCGCGGCGGGGGTGGCGCAGCCGCCCGAAGTCCACCGGCACCGGCTTGGCGTAGCCAAACAAAAAGTTGCCCGCCGTGGCGAAGTACAGCAGCAGCGGCATGGCGATGGTGCCGATCGGATCGATGTGCGCCATCGGGTTGAGCGTGATGCGGCCCAGCCGCGCCGCCGTCGGGTCGCCGAAGTGCAGCGCCGCGTAGCCATGCGCTGCCTCGTGCAGCGTGATGGCAAACAGCACCGGCAGCGCGTACACCGCGACGGTCTGGATCAGTTGGGCCACGTCCATGGGCGTATTGTCGCAGCCGGCGGGTTCAGTCCAGCCCGAGCGGCGCCAGCGCCCCACGCCCCACGCGCAGCACCTGCGGCGGCTGTCCGATGTCCATCGGCGTGAGGTCCACCACCGTGGTCGGCTCAGCCGCGCAGGCCCCGGCGTCCAGCACCGCTGCCAGCTCGTGCTGCAGCCGCGCCTGAATCTCCGGGGGATCGTTGAGCGGGGCGTCGTACCCGGGCAGGATCAGGGTGGTGGCCAGCAGCGGCGCCCCGTGGATTGCCAGCAGCGCCAGCGGCACCGGGTGGTCGGGCACGCGCAGCCCGATGGTTTTGCGCGCCGGGTGGCTGACACGGCGGGGCACTTCCTTGGTGGCGTGCAGGATGAAGGTGTACGGCCCCGGGGTGACGGACTTCAGCAGCCGGTATTGGCGGTTGTCGACGCGCGCCACCGTGGCCAGCTCCGACAGGTCGCGGCACAGCAGCGTCAGGTGGTGCCGTTCGTCGACGCCGCGGATGCGCCGCAGGCGCTCCACGGCGGCCTTGTCGTCCAGGTGGCACACCAGCGCGTAGCTGGAGTCGGTGGGCAGCGCCAGCACCGCGCCACCCTGCAGCATCTGCGCCGCCTGGCGCAGCAGGCGCAGCTGGGGGTGGGTCGGATGGACCTCGAAGCGCTGGGCCATCGCGTGCACCTGCCCGTCAGTGCACGATGCGGTGGGCCAGCAACTCCCACACCGGGGTCAGCCGCCCGTCCAGATCGGGCAGTGCGCCCAGGTCGCAGTGCGACTCCTGCGGGCTGTGAAAGTCGCTGCCGCGCGAGGCGGCCAGATCGAACTCGCGCGCCATGTCCGCGTAGCGCGCGATTTCGGCCGCGCTGTGGCTGCCGGTGACGACTTCCACCGCCTGGCCGCCGTGGGCCTTGAATTCTTCGAACAACGCATACTCGTGGGTCGGGCTCGGGTGGGCGTAGCGCGCTGGATGGGCGATGACGGCGATGCCACCGGCCTGCCGAATCCAACGCACCGCATCGCCCAGGGCCGCCCAGCGGTGCTCGACGTAGCCGGGCTTGCCTTCGGTGAGAAAGCGGCGAAACACCTCGTGCGTGTCGTGGCACACACCGGCTTCGACCAGGAAGCGCGCGAAATGGGTGCGTGAGATCAGCGCCGGATTGCCCACATACTTCAGCGCGCCCTCGAAAGCTCCGGGGATGCCCACGGCAGCCAGTTGGTCGGCCATCTCCCGCGCACGGCGCTCGCGTCCACCACGTGTCTGGGCCAAACCCTGCTGCAGCTGCGCATCCTCCGGATCGACCCCCAGGCCGACGATGTGCACGGTCAGGCCCGCAAAGGTGACCGAAATTTCCACCCCGCACAGGTACGGCAGGCCCAGCGCCTGCGCAGCCTGCCGGGCGCGGTGCTGGCCGCCAAGTTCGTCGTGATCGGTCAACGCCCACAGCTCCACGCCGTTGGCTTTGGCGCGTGCGGCCAGCTGTTCGGGCTCAAGTGTCCCGTCGGAGACGGTGGAATGACAGTGCAGATCGGCGTTGCGCAGGGCCATGGTCGGCTCATTGTAGGCGCGCGGCTACACTGGCGCCGATGTCGCTGTTCAAATCCGCTTCGCTGGTGTCGTTGTGGACGCTGGCTTCGCGCCTGACGGGCCTGGTGCGCGAGCTGCTGATCGCCGCGGCGTTTGGCGCCAGTGCGCTGACCGACGCCTTCAACGTCGCCTTTCGGATCCCCAACCTGCTGCGCCGGCTGTTTGCCGAAGGCGCGTTTTCGCAGGCGTTCGTGCCGGTGCTGGCGGCCACGCGCCAGCAGCAGGGCGATGCCGCCACGCGCGAGTTGATCGACCGCGTGGCCACCGTGCTGGCCGCCGCGCTGCTGGTGACCTCCGTGCTGGGGGTGCTGGCGGCTCCGGTGCTGGTGTGGGCGATGGCGGCCGGGCTGCGCCAGACGCCGCACGGCTTTGAGGTGGCGGTGACGCTGACACGCTGGATGTTCCCGTACATCGGCTTCATGTCGCTGGTGGCCTTCAGCGCCGGCATCCTCAACACCTGGAAGCGCTTTGCGGTGCCGGCGGCCACGCCGGTGCTGCTCAACGTGGCGATGATCGCCGCCGCGGGCTGGGGGGCGCCGTGGCTGCAGCAGCAGGGCGTGGAGCCAATTTACGCGTTGGCCGGCGGCGTGATGCTGGGGGGCGTGCTGCAGCTGGCGCTGCAGGTGCCCGCGCTGGCACGCCTGGGGCTGTTGCCGCGCGTGCGCCTGAGCGGGGCCGGGCTGCGCCAAGGCTGGCAGCACCCTGGCACCCGGCGCATCCTGACGCTGATGGCCCCGGCGCTGCTGGGGGTCGGGGTGGCGCAGATTTCGCTGTTGATCAACACGCAGATTGCCTCGCATCTGGGGCCTGGCAGCGTGTCCTGGCTCACGTATGCGGATCGGTTGATGGAGTTTCCGACCGCACTGCTTGGCGTGGCGTTAGGGGTGGTGCTGCTGCCCCAGCTGGCCGCCGCGCAGGCGGCCGACGATGCCGTGCGCTACAGCGAGCTGCTGGATTGGGGGCTGCGCTGGGTGGTGCTGCTGGCCGTGCCCAGCGCGGTGGGGCTGCTGACTTTGGCTGAACCGCTGGTGGCGGTGCTGTACCACTACGGTGCTTTCACCGTGCACGATGTGCGCCAGACCGCGCTGGCGTTGATGGGGTATGGGGTCGGGCTGCTGGGCCTGATCGGCGTCAAGGTGTTGGCACCGGGCTACTACGCACGGCAGGACATTCGCACCCCGGTGCGCATCGCCGTGGTGGTGCTGCTGTGCACACAGGCGCTCAACGTCGCGCTGGTGCCGCTGCTGGACCATGCCGGTCTGGCGCTGGCCATTGGCCTGGGCGCGCTGCTCAACGCCGGCTGGCTGCTGGTGGGTCTGCGCCGCTGCGGCGCCTATCGGCCCCAGCCAGGCTGGCCGCGCTTTTTGCTGCAGGTGGCGCTGGCCGCCACGCTGCTGGCCGCCGCGCTGCTGTGGGTGCAGCAGGCGCTGCCGTGGCTGGATGGCGCACTGCGCCTGCGGCGTGCCGCCTGGCTGCTGGGGGTGATGGTGGCCGCCGTGGTGCTGTACTTCGGGGTCTTGGCCGCCAGCGGTTTGCCGCTGCGCCGATTTGTGCGAAAGTAGCACCATGACGTGGACCGCCCGTGCGCCTTCGACGCTGGACTATTTTGCCGCGCTGGTGGCGCAGGACGAGGGTTTGCCGTTGCTGGAGGCGGTGGCCGCGGTGGCGCTGGACGAGTACCCCGAGCTCGATCTGCAGGCGGTGCTGGATGATGTCGAGCGCCTGCAGCAACGGCTGCGCCGTCGGCTGCCGGCCGACGCGGGGGGGCTGCAGCGGCTGCGGTTGCTGAACCACTTTTTCTTCCACGAGCTTGGCTTTGGCGGCCGCTTCCACGAGGACGACGATCCCGACTCCAGCTACCTGCATGTGGTGTTGCAGCGCCGCCGGGGCTTGCCGATCACGCTAGGGGTGTTGTGGCTGGAGCTGGCGCGCGGCATCGGCCTGCGTGCCAGCGGGATCAACTTCCCCGGGCATTTTCTGGTCAAGGCTCAGCTGCCGCAGGGGCAGGTGATCGTCGATCCCTGCACCGGGCAGTCGCTCAGCCGCGAGGAGCTGGCCGAACGCCTGGAGCCGTACAAGCGCCGCCAGGGGCTGGTGGACGACTTCGACGTGCCGGTGGAGTTGTTCCTGCAGCCGGCCAGTGCGCGCGCGATCGTGGCGCGCGTGCTGCGCAACCTGAAAGACATCCACCGCCGGGCGGGTGACTGGCCGCGGCTGCTGGCGGTGGCCGAGCGGCTGGTGCGCACGCTGCCGGACGACTGGGCCGAGCGGCGTGATCGGGGTCTGGCGTGGGCCGAGCTGGGGCAAGTGCGCGCCGCGCTGGCCGACCTGGAGGCTTACCTGCGCCATCAGCCCGATGCGGCCGATGCCGAGGCCATCGCGCTGCGGGTGCAGGCGCTGCGGCTGGGGCGCCCCTAGGCGCGGGGCCGCTTTAGCGCACCTGCACCGCCGGCCCGTCGCCGCGGGGGACAATGGTGCCGATCGGGTAGACCGTCTCGCCCTGCGCGCGCAGCGTGGCAGCGGTGGCGTCGGCGTGCGCCGCTTCGACCACCACCACCATGCCGATGCCGTTGTTGAACGTGCGGTTCATTTCGTGGTCGTCGATGCCGGCGGTACGCTGCAGCCACTCAAACAGCTGCGACTGGGGCCAGCTGCCCTTGACCAGGTGCGCAGCCAGGTGATCGGGCAGCACGCGCGGGATGTTTTCGAGCAAGCCACCGCCGGTGATGTGTGCCAGCGCCTTGATGGGGTGCTGCTGCAGCGCGGCCAGCACGGGTTTGACGTACAGGCGTGTGGGGGCCATGATGGCCTGGCGAAACGGCAGACCATCGAGCGTGGCCGGCAGGTGGGAGCCTGCGCGTTCGATGCACTTGCGCACCAGGCTGAAGCCGTTGGAGTGCACCCCGTTGGAGGCCAGCCCCAGCACCACGTCGCCTGCCTGCACCGCAGCCCCGGTCAGGATGCGTGATTTTTCCACCACGCCCACGCAAAAGCCCGCCAGGTCGTACTCGCCCGGTGGGTACATGCCGGGCATTTCGGCCGTTTCGCCGCCGATCAGCGCGCAGCCCGAGGCTTCACAGCCGCGCGCGATGCCTGCCACCACGCGCGCGGCGACGTCCACGTCCAGCTTGCCGCAGGCAAAGTAGTCGAGAAAGAACAGCGGCTCGGCCCCCTGCACCAGCACGTCGTTGACGCTCATGGCCACCAGGTCGATGCCAACGGTGTCGTGCATGTCCCAGGCAAAGGCCAGCTTGAGCTTGGTGCCGACCCCATCGGTGCCGGAGACCAGCACCGGTTCGCGGTAGCGCTTGGGCACTTCAAACAGTGCGCCAAAACCACCGATGCCAGCCAGCACGCCCTCGCGCAACGTGCGCCGCGCCATGGGTTTGATGCGCTCGACCAGCGCGTCACCAGCGTCGATATCGACGCCGGCATCCTTGTACGAAAGGGGAGTGTTGTTCATGGGGGCCGGTAAAATCCTCCCGATTGTACCGGGGACCCGATGCCGCTGAATTCAACCGTCCGACAGGCCTTGCTGTGGCTGGCTGCCGCCCTGGCGGCGTGGTGGGTGGTGGCCATGCTGGCGCCGGTGCTGTTTCCGCTGCTGCTGGCGCTGGGGCTGGCCTATGTGCTGCAGCCGCTGGTGCAGGGCCTGGCGCAGCGCGGTGTGCCGCGTTGGCTGGGGGCGGTGCTGGCCATCGCGCTGGTGTCGGCGCTGCTGCTGGCGTTGCTGCTGATCATCGTGCCGGTGCTGGCCCAGCAGTGGCCGCTGCTGCGCGAGCAGATTCCCGCCCTGCTGGAGCGCTTCAACGGCTGGCTGGTGCCGCACGCGCGCCGGCTCGGGCTGGACGTGGCGGTGGACGTGGAAGGGGTGCGGCGTCTGTTGCGCAGCCTGGTCAGCGGGCATGAGGAGCAGCTGCTGGCGCATCTGCTGTCGTCGCTGCGCATCGGGGGCAGCCTGCTGGTGACCCTGCTGGGCAACGCGGTGCTGATGCCCGTGGTGGCCTACTACCTGCTGCTGGACTGGCCAGCCCTGGGCGCGCGCCTGCAGGCGCTGATTCCGCCGGCCTGGCGCGCGCCGCTGTTGAGCTGGTGGCGCGACACCGACGAGGTGCTCGGTCAATACCTGCGTGGCCAGCTGTTGGTCATGGGGCTGCTGGCCGTGTATTACGCGGTGGCACTGTGGCTGGTGGGGCTGAACCTGGCGCTGCCGATCGGGGTGTTCACCGGGTTGGCGGTGTTCGTGCCGTACCTGGGTTTTGGCATCGGCTTGGTGCTGGCGCTGCTGGCTGCGTTGCTGCAGTTTCAGGACTGGTGGGGCGTGGCGGCGGTGGCGGCGGTCTACGCCGTGGGGCAGGTGGTGGAGAGTTTCTGGCTGACGCCGCGCCTGGTGGGCGAGCGCATCGGGCTGCATCCGGTGGCGGTGATCTTTGCGCTGATGGCGTTTGGACATCTGTTTGGCTTTGTGGGGGTGCTGCTGGCGCTGCCCGCTTCGGCGGTGGCCCTGGTGGCCCTGCGGCGCCTGCAGAGCTGCTATCTGCGCAGCGCCTTGTTTGCGCCTCCGCCGGCGCCGCGGGAGGACTGAAGCCCCGTGCGTCAGCTCACGCTCGATCTGGGACTGGCTCCGCTGCCCACGCTGGAGGCGTTTTGCGCCGACGGCAACGAGGCGGCGTTGGCGGCGCTGCGGCAGTGGCTGCAGGAGCGCCCCGCGGCCCCGCTGTACCTCTGGGGTCCGAGCGGCTGTGGCAAGACGCATTTGCTGCAGGCCGCAGCGCACGCGCTGGCCGAGGGCGGCCAGCGCTGCGGCTGGCTCGATCCCGACACCGCGGCCCATCCTTTTGACGATGGCTGGTCGGCGGTGCTGCTGGACGATGTGCAGCGCCTGGACGAAGTTCGGCAAGCGGTGGCGTTCAACTGGCTGGTCAACGCGCAAAGCCCGGCCTGCGGTGCGCCGCGGCCGGTGTTGGCCGCCGGTGACCGACCCCCGGCCGATTTGCCGTTGCGTGAGGATCTGCGCAGCCGTCTGGCCTGGGGCCCGGTGCAGGCGTTGCAGCCGCTGTCGGAAGCGGCTTGCCGCGCGGTGCTGCAGCGCACCGCGCAGGCGCGCGGCTTTGCGCTGCCGGATGATGTGCTGGACTATGTGCTGGCGCGTTTTGCCCGCGACCTGGGCAGTCTGATGGCGCTGCTGCAGCAACTCGACGATTACGCCCTGCGCACCCAGCGCGCCATCACGGTGCCGCTGGTGCGCGCGATGCTCGTGGAGGCTTGAGGCGATGACGATCCCCCCCACTGCGGCCCTGGTGCAGACCGATGCCGGCCACCGCGTGCCGGTGGCGCTGTTCGACCTGGAC
>JANWZF010000022.1 GCA_025054905.1 Tepidimonas sp. | reverse complement strand
CACGCTGGCACCGACGCGCAGCACGCGCACGCGCGGCTCCCAGCGCTGGATCGCGTAGGCTACCTCGAAATACAGGTCGGCCAGCCACTGGTCGTTGACAGGACGGTCGATCAGGTCGCGGATGCGGCTGCCGTACTCCGGGCGCATGATGCGCTCGCCAGGATACGTGGTCAGGATGTCGATGATCGACTGGCGCATGTGGTCGATGCCGTCCAGCCTGCGGCCATGCGCACGCCCAAGGCCGATCCAGCGCGCCAGTGCGGCCGCGTGCGCGGCGCGGCGCGGCAGGATGTCAAACACGGCGGCAGCGATCTGGCTCACTCGACTTCCTCCACGAGCGATTGCACGGTTTCATTAGAAACTTTGGCTCTCTCCCCAGGCGGAACGCATTCAAGGCGCGTGCGCAGTCCGGCGGCGTCGAGCGTGTGCTCGGCTCTCTGGATCACCCACTGGCCACCGACAGGCTGCGCCAGACCGGTCAGGTAGACGTGGTGACCGGCCAGCAATCGAGTGTCGCCGGGCGTTTCCAGCGTCAGCGTGCCGCCGGCGCGGCGCAGCTGCCGCAAGCGCGCCTCGGCCTGCGCGCGGGCCTGCTGCTCGGTCCTGGCGTCGTGGCGCAGCTCCATCGTCGGCGCGTCGGCGTGCTCGCCGTCTTCCACCTCGACCGGCACGCGCCGGCCACGGTCGGCATCGTAGTACCAGGCGCGCACCCTGCCATAGCGGCTGCGCGCGTTGATCGTGTAGTCGTAGCGCGTGATGTCCTGCGCACGCAGGCGGTGCAGCGGCGGCGTCAAGCCATCGGGCTGGCGCGCAGGCGGCAGGTTGCCGGCGTGCGGGCGCAGCGTCAGGCGCTAGCCGTCAATCCTGGCCACAAAGTCGTGTGCGCGCGCCAGGCGCGTCAAGAGCGCCATGTCGGATTCGGTCTGCTGCACGATGTGCCCGATGGGGACGGCCTCGGCCTGCGGGTGGATGCGCGGCTCGAAGCCGTGGCGCTGGGCGATGCGCCGCGCCACGTCGGCCAGTGTCGCATCGGGTGCGTCGATCATCACCGGCGCCTTGAGGCCCGTGCGCACCATGTCTGCGCCTTTGGCGGTAAAGCCGATTGACAGCGGCGGCCCGGACAGGCGCACCTCGTCCACGACGAAATCGCCGATGGTCGGGATCGGCGTGCGCTCCAGATAGCCGAGCAAGAGCCGCAGCCGGTCGCCGATGGCTGGCAGCTGGATGCGCTGGCCACGGTCGTCCAGCTCTACCTCCAGCGTGTCGGAGGTGACTCCCTCCTCGTCGGTGACGGTCAGGCGCGTGGTCCGCTCCATCAGCGACGCCGTGATGTCGGCGCCGTCCACGCTGAAAAGGTAGAACACCGGGCGCATCAGAAGACCCTCGGCGCGGCGGTCGCTCTGGCCTGCGGCGGCGGCATGACGATGGTTGTGTTGGCTGGCAGACTGGCCGGATTGCGCGCAGCCAGCCCAGGGTTTGCCTCCAGGACGCGCTCCACAGCGCGGCCGGCCAGCGTGCCGTACCAGCGCCAGCAGATAAGGTCGAGACGCTCGCCATCGCGGCGCACGGTGTAGGCGGTGCTCACGCCGCGTTCTCCTCACCATAGGCCGCCAGCGTCAGCCTGAAGCGCTGCTCCAGCGGCGCGCCAAGCGGGCCGATCATGGGCTGATCCTCCTCAATAGAGGTGATCACCCACTGGCCCAGCACTTCGCCGTAGCCGGTGACCAGCAGCAATGGGCGCGCGCCGTCGGCCTGCTGGCGCGCCAGGTCGGCGATGGCGCGCATGCGCTCGATCTGCTGCCGCCCGCCGCGCCAGGCCGGAAGGATCACGCCATCCAACGTGATCTCGTCCGTGCCGCGGCCGGTGAACTGCAGCGCTGGCCGCTCCCACAGCCGATCCTGCGCTGGCCAGCGCCAGTCGCTCTTGCGCTTCAGGCTCTGGTAGGCGGCGGTATCGACCGCAAAGCGGAACTGCTCGCCACCATCGCCAAGCGTCATCAAAACATCGCTCATGCCAGCCCTCCGTCGATCATCGCGGCGCGGCGGGCGATGGACTCGCGACGCGCTGCGTCGGCC
>JANWZF010000057.1 GCA_025054905.1 Tepidimonas sp. | reverse complement strand
GTGGCCTGGAACCTGGCCGCCCTGCAGCCGCAGCGGATGCAGCGGCTGGTCATCCTCAACTCGCCCCACCCGGGCACCTTCTGGCGCGACCTGCGGCATAGCCCCGCGCAGCAAGCCGCCAGCGCCTACATGAACGCCCTGATCCGGCCAGACGCCGCGCAACGCCTGAGCGCCGACGGCTACGCCAAGCTCTGGGCCTTTTTTCACGGCATGTCGGACACGTCCGCCTGGCTGACGCCAGCCCTGCAGGCGCAGTACGAGGCGGTGTGGGCGATGGGGCTGCAGGGCGGGCTGAACTACTACGCGGCCTCGCCGCTGCGCCCGCCCACCGCGCACGACCCGGCGGCCGCCGGCGTGCCATTACCCGAGGCGCTGCTGCATGTACGCGTGCCCACCCTGGTCCTCTGGGGCCTGCGGGACCAGGCCCTGTTACCCGGCCTGCTGGATGGGCTGCAAGCCTGGGTGCCCGATCTGCGCATTGAGCGCCTGCCGGATGCCTCGCACTGGCTGCTGCATGAGCAACCCGATCGCGTGCTGGGCCTGATCGAGGCGTTTGTCAACGCCCCACCTCCTTGAAGCTTCGCCCTTGACCCGGACGCCCCGGGTCACCCCGCCTGCGACGGCAGCGGGCGTGGTGTCTTGTAGCGCGCATAACCCCACAAATATTGCTGCGGGCAGCGGGCGATCAGGCGCTCCATCGCCCGGTTGACCTGCGCAGCGGCCTGCGCCGGATCGGGCGCCAGCGGCTCGGCCATCACCTGCTCCCACGGCTGCACGTGCACCACATAGCCGCGGCCCCATGGCAGCCGCTGCCCCCAAGCCAGCAACACCTGCACCCCCGGCTGCTGCGCCAACCGCGCCGCCAGTGTCATCGTGTACGCCGGGCGGCCGAAGAACGGCGCCCACACGCCCAACCCCTCGGGCGGCACCTGGTCCGGCAGCAGGCCCACCGCCTCGCCGCGGCGCAGCGCCTGCATCAGTTGCCGCACCCCCGCCAGCGTGGTGGGTGCCGCCGCCATGCCTGGGCGCTGACGTGCCTGCCGCAACAGACCGTTCAGTCCCGCGTGCCGCGACGGACGGTACAGCACCGTGATCGGCGCACCGCGCGGCACGCCAAAGCGCTCGGCGTACGCACGCGGGGTGATTTCAAAACACCCCAAGTGCGGGGTCAAAAACAGCACCCCGCGCCGCTGCGCCAGCGCGGCTTCGATGTGGGCCGCCCCGTCCCAGCCCACCCGCACCGGCGGGCCCCACCACAGGCGCGGCAGCTCGGCCACCTGCTGCCCCGCCGCCCCGATCGACGCCCAGCGCCCCCAGCCGCGCAGACCCGCCTGCCGGGTGTGCTCGCCCCAGCGGCGCCGATAGGTGGGCGACGCCAGCCATACCCCCCAACCGCCGAGCCAGCCCAGGGCATGCAACAGCGGCAGCGGCCAGCGCGCCAGGCGCGGCAACAGCAGGCCCAACCATCGATCCATCACAAACGGCACCCCATGGCTATAATCGATCCCTCATCGCCGAGTTACCGAACTACTTGCGGGCGATTCACAAATGCCGCTAAAGCGTTCGCCACCACACCCCTTGCCGGGGCCGGCGCAACGCCGGCAGCCACCAAACCAAGGAGTGTAGACGCCATGGCGAACGACTTTCTCTTCACCAGCGAATCGGTTTCCGAGGGCCACCCGGACAAGGTGGCCGATCAGATTTCGGACGCCATCCTGGATGCCATCCTGGAGCAGGACCCGCGCTCGCGCGTCGCCGCCGAGACGCTGTGCAACACCGGCCTGGTGGTGCTGGCCGGTGAAATCACGACCAACGCGCACGTGGACTACATCCAGGTCGCGCGCGACACCATCAAGCGCATCGGCTACGACAACACCGAGTACGGCATCGACTACAAAGGCTGCGCGGTGCTGGTGGCCTACGACAAGCAGAGCAACGACATCGCCCAGGGCGTGGACCATGCGTCGGACGATTACCTCAACACCGGCGCCGGCGACCAGGGCCTGATGTTCGGCTACGCCTGCGACGAAACGCCCGAGCTGATGCCCGCGCCGATCTACTACGCGCACCGCATCGTCGAGCGCCAGGCCCAGCTGCGCAAGGACGGGCGACTGCCCTTCCTGCGCCCCGACGCCAAAAGCCAGATCACGATGCGCTACGTCGATGGGCGCCCGCACAGCATCGACACCGTGGTGCTGTCCAGCCAGCACAGCCCCGAGATGAGCGACGGCAAGCACATGCTGCCGGCTTTTATCGAGGCCTGCATCGAAGAAATTATCAAGCCCGTGCTGCCCAAGGAATGGCTGCACAACACGCGCTATCTGATCAACCCCACCGGCCGCTTCGTCATCGGCGGCCCGCAGGGCGACTGCGGCCTGACCGGGCGCAAGATCATTGTCGACACCTACGGCGGCGCCTGCCCGCACGGTGGCGGGGCCTTCAGCGGCAAAGACCCGACCAAGGTTGACCGCTCGGCGGCCTACGCCGCGCGCTATGTGGCCAAAAACATCGTGGCCGCCGGCCTGGCGCGGCAGTGCCAGATCCAGGTCAGCTACGCCATCGGCGTGGCCCGCCCGATCAACGTGACGGTCTACACCGAAGGCACCGGTGTCATCCCGGATGAGAAGATCGCCAGGATCGTCGGCGAAGTGTTCGACCTGCGCCCCAAAGGCATCATCCAGATGCTGGACCTGCAGCGCCCCATCTACAGCAAAACCGCCGCCTACGGTCACTTTGGCCGCGACGAGCCGGAGTTCACCTGGGAGCGTACCGACAAGGTGGAAGTGCTACGGGATCTGGCGGGTTTGAGCCGTTAGGCGCTCCTAGTCCGAGGGTGTCAGGATTTTGGTGTGAGGGGCCTACCATGGTGATGTTCAGGGAGCCCCCATGCCACGCAAGAAGACCGCCCCTGCCGCGAAGCCGGACGCCATCCTTCCCGACGCGCTGCTTGAGAAGCTGATCCCCGGCCCGATGGACGCCGCCGGCGCCGAGGCCGTGTTCCAGAAGTTGAAGAAGGCCGTCAACGAGCGCGCCCTGGGTGCCGAGCTGGGCGTGCACCTGGCCAGCCCCGAGAGCAGCCGCCGCCACCAGCCCGCAGCGCACATGCGGCATCAGTCCGCGCAGCAGCTGGTCGATGTGGTTTTCGATGCCAGCCTCGGGCGGGGGCAGGTATTTGCCAATGTGCAGCACGCAACCTTGCGCCGCAGTCGGACTGCCG
>JANWZF010000233.1 GCA_025054905.1 Tepidimonas sp. | reverse complement strand
GCCTGGCTGGCTTGCAGTTCGGCCAGCAACTCCAGCGCCAGCTGAAACGGCCAGCCCGGCGTGTCGCCGGCGCGCACCGGCCCGTGGGACAACAGCGGCAGGCAGGCCACCAGCAACGCCCCCAGCAGCACAATCAGCCAGACCAGATACAGCCAGACCAGCAGAATCGGCACGGTGGCAAACGTGCCGTAAATCACCGAGTAGGTGGGCACGGTGCGCAGGTACCATCCGAGCGCCGCTTGCGCCAGCTCGAAGGCCAGCGCCACCAGCACCCCGCCAATCAGGGCATGAGAGGTGCGCACCTGCGCGTGGGGCACGAAGCGGTACAGCGCTGCCATACCCAGCGCCAGCGCGGCAAATCCGGCTGCATCCAACAGCCAGCGCACGCCTTGGCGTGCTTCTGGCAACCAGCCACGCGCCACCGACAGGGCATACGAGCTGGCCGCCAGCGTCAGTGCCAGCACCAGCGGCGCCAGCGTCAACACCGCCCAGTACACCAGCACGCGCTGCGCCAGCGGTCGGCGGCGCGCCACATGCCAAAGGTCGTTGAGCTGGCGATCGATGGTCAGCACCAGCGCCAACGCCGTGGCCAGCAGCACCACCGCCCCACCCAACCCAATCTTGCCCGCCTGCTGGGCAAACTGCCACAGATAACGCCCCACCTGACGCGCGATGTGGTCGGGCACCAGGGCCTCCACCATCCAGCGCTGCACCCGCAATTCCAGGGCACCGAAGGCGGGAAACAACGCCAGCACCGCCAACGCCACGGTCAGCAGCGGCACCAGCGAAATGGTGGTGGTCAGCGTGAGGCTGCCAGCGGCCATCGCCAGCCGGTCGCTGCGTACGCGCGCGCGCCAGGTGGACCAAAAGCTGCGCCAGGGCAAAGCCCACCCGGCGACGGCGACGCGCCGCACCGCGGCTGCCCAGGACGCCATGAAGGGCGGCAACATGCCGCTATCATGCCAGCGATGACCGAGTTGCTTGCCGCTGCTGCTTCGACCCCCGCGCCGGCGGCTGTGCGCCGCGCCGCCGCGCGCACACGCGCCGTGGCGGTGACGGCTTTGCTGGCGTTGCTGGCGCTGGGCCTGGCCTGGGAGCTCTGGCTGGCCCCGCTGCGCCCTGGCGGCTCGTGGTGGGCGCTGAAGGTGCTGCCGCTGACGCTGCCGCTGGCCGGCCTGCTCAAGCAGCGCCTCTACACCTACCGCTGGATGAGCCTGCTGGTCTGGCCTTACGTGGCCGAAGGCGTGGTGCGGGGGCTCAACGACGCGCCCCCTTCAGCGACCCTGGCCTGGCTGCAGACGGCGCTGTGCTTCGTGCTGTTTGCCGCCAGCGCCGCGCACGTGCGGCTGCGGCTGCACGCCGCCCGCCGCACCGTCCACACGGCGGCCAACCCCCACCGATGACCCCCACCCATGGACGATCCGCTGCTGCCCGCGCTGCGTGCCATCGTCGGCGACGCGCACGTGCTGACCGCCGCCGACGCCGACCTCACCCCCTGGGAGCAGGACTGGCGTCGCCGCCACCGCGGGCGGGCGCGCGCCGTGGTGCGGCCCGGCAGCACGGACGAAGTGGCCGCGGTGGTGCGCGCCTGCGCCGCGTACGGCGCGCCGATCGTGCCGCAGGGCGGCAACACCGGGCTGGTGCTGGGCGGGGTGCCGGATGACTCGGGCACCCAGGTCGTGCTCAGCACCACGCGCCTCAACCGCATCCGCGCCCTCGACCCCGCCAACCTGACGCTGACCGTGGAGGCCGGCTGCGTGCTGCAGGTGGCGCAGCAGGCCGCGGCCGAGGCTGGCCTGTGGCTGCCGCTGAGCCTGGCTGCCGAGGGCAGCTGCACCATCGGCGGCAACCTGGCCACCAACGCCGGCGGCACGCAAGTGCTGCGCTTTGGCAACGCACGCGACCTGTGCCTGGGGCTGGAAGTGGTGACCGCCGACGGCCAGATTTACCGTGGCCTGAAGGGCCTGCGCAAGGACAACACGGGCTACGACCTGCGCCACCTGTTCATCGGCAGCGAAGGCACACTGGGCATCATCACCGCGGCGGTGCTCAAGCTCTACCCCCAGCCTGCTGCGCAGCTGACGGCCTGGGCTGCGCTGCCTGATCTGGAGGCTGCCGTGGCGTTGCTGGCACGGGCGCAGCGCCAGCTGGGCCCTGCGCTGACGGGGTTTGAAGTCATGAACCGCTGGGCGCTGACGCTGGTGCAGCGGCATTTCCCCCAGCTACCGGTGCCCCTGGCCGGTGCAGCCCCGTACGCGGCGCTGTTGGAACTCAGCGACCCGGAGGACGAAGCGCACGCACGCGCGCAGCTGGAAGCGCTGCTGACCACGGCGCTGCAGCAGGATCGCGTGCTCGATGCCGTGGTGGCGCACAGTCTGGCGCAGGCCCGCGCGATGTGGCACATCCGCGAAAGCATCCCACTGGCCCAGGCCGAAGAAGGCCTGAACATCAAGCACGACATCAGCGTGCCCGTGTCACGCCTGGCCGCTTTCTGCGCCGAAGCCGAGGCGGCGCTGGCGCAGGCGGTGCCGGGTGCGCGGGTGGTCAACTTCGGCCACCTGGGCGACGGCAACCTGCATTTCAACGTCCAGTGCCCCGCAGGCAGCGATGCCGCCGCCTTTCTGCGCACACAAGAAGCGCGCATCCACGCGCTGGTGTACGACGCGGTGCAGCGCCACGGTGGCTCGATCAGCGCCGAACATGGCATCGGAGCGCTGAAAGCCCCCCTGCTGCCGCGCTACCAGGACCCGGTGGCCCTTGGCCTGATGCGCGCGATCAAGCAGGCGCTGGATCCGCACGGCCGCCTCAATCCCGGGCGGGTGCTGGCGCCCCTGGCCGGCAGCGATAATCCTGCCCCATGAGCCCACGCCCGATCCGCCGCCAGTACGAGGACTTCATGCGCCATGTGCTGGAGCATGGCACGCCCAAGACCGACCGCACCGGCGTGGGCACGCGCAGCGTGTTCGGCTACCAGATGCGTTTTGACCTGCGCGAAGGGTTTCCGCTGGTCACCACCAAGAAGCTGCACATCAAGTCGATCGTCTACGAGCTGCTGTGGTTTTTGCGCGGCGAGCGCAACGTGCGGTGGCTGCAGGAACGTGGCGTGACCATCTGGGACGAATGGGCGGGACCGGACGGCGACCTGGGGCCAATCTATGGCGTGCAGTGGCGCAGCTGGCCGACGCCCGAGGGTGGCTGCATCGACCAGATCGCCGACGTCGTGCAGCAGATCCGCACGCAACCCGACAGCCGCCGCCTGATCGTCAGCGCCTGGAACGTGGCCGACCTGCCCAAGATGGCGCTGGCTCCCTGCCACGCGCTGTTTCAGTTCTACGTCGCCGAAGGCCGCCTGAGCTGCCAGCTCTACCAGCGCAGCGCCGACGTGTTCCTCGGGGTGCCGTTCAACATCGCCAGCTACGCGCTGCTGACACACATGATCGCGCAGCAATGCGACCTGCAGGTGGGCGAGTTCATCTGGACCGGCGGCGACTGCCACATCTACCACAACCACGTGGAGCAGGTGCAGCTGCAGCTGACGCGCGCGCCCTACCCCTACCCGGAGCTGCGCATCCGGCGCCGACCGGCATCGCTGTTTGAGTACGAGTTCGAGGATTTCGAATTCGTCGACTACCAGCACCATCCGGCCATCAAGGCGCCGGTGGCCGTCTGAGCGTAGCCGGCCATGTTGACGCGCGCCCAGGCGCTGGGGCTGGTGGCGCTGACCCTGATGTGGGGCGTCAACTGGCCGGTGATGAAGCTGTCGCTGCAGGAGCTGACGCCACTGTACTTTCGCGCCGTGACGATGAGCGGTGGGGCGCTGTGGCTGCTCGCGTTCTACCGCTGGCGCGGAGTGCGGCTGGGCCCCGCACCGACCGAGTGGCGCAGCATCGTGACGCTGGCGCTGCCCAACATGCTGGGCTGGCACACGCTGGCCATCTTTGGTGTGGCGGCGCTGGCGTCAGGGCGCGCGGCGATCCTGGGCTTTACGATGCCGGTGTGGACCGTGCTGCTGGGCGCGCTGTTTTTTGGCGAGCGGCTGACGCGCCGCTCGGCCCTGGCAGCGCTGCTGGTGGTGCTGGCCGTGGCGCTGCTGCTGGCCGATGAGCTGCGCGCGCTGGCTGGCCGGCCGCTGGGCGTGGCGGTGATGCTCGGGGCAGCCCTCAGCTGGGCCGTGGGCACGCTGATGATGCGCCGTGCACGCCTGACGCTGCCGCTGGAAGCGCTGACCGTCTGGATGATGCTGCTGACCGCAGCCGCCCTGTGGCTGCTGGCGGCGGCGTTCGAACCGTGGCCGAGCTGGCACTTGAGCCCGCGCAGGGTGGCGCTGCTGGCCTACGGCGTGTTCATGAACTACGGCTTTGCGCAGATCATCTGGTTTTCGCTGGCGCGCCACCTGCCGCCAGCCACCAGCGCGATGAGCGTGATGATGGTGCCGCTGATCGGCACCGCCAGCGCCACCGTCATCGCTGGCGAATGGCCGCGCTGGACCGACGGAGTGGCGATGGTGTGCGTGATGGGGGCCAT
>JANWZF010000223.1 GCA_025054905.1 Tepidimonas sp. | reverse complement strand
GAACTGCAAAGCGACTTCGAGGGCGTGCTGGCGGCCATGCGTGCCGCTGGTGTGACGCGCGCGCTGTGCATCGGCACCACGCTGGAACGTTTTGACGAGGTGCACCGTCTGGCGCTGCGGGGCGCAGAGGGCACGCCGCGCCTGTGGGCCACGGTCGGCGTGCATCCCGATCACGAGCATGACGAGGAGCCCACCGAGCAGCGGCTGCTGGAGCTGGCCGCACGTGCGCGCGTGGTCGGCATTGGCGAGACCGGGCTGGACTACTATCGGCTGGAAGGCCGCAGCGTGGCCGACATGGAATGGCAGCGTCAGCGCTTTCGCGTGCACATCCGCGCCGCGCGCCGCGCTGGCCTGCCGCTGGTCATCCACACCCGCGCAGCGGCGCCGGACACGCTGGCGATCCTGCGGGAAGAGGGGGGACTGAGCTCCCGCGGTGGGGACGGGCTGCCCCCCGTGCGCGGCGTCTTTCACTGTTTCACGGAAACGCTGGACGTGGCCCGTGCCGTGCTGGACATGGGCTTTTGGATCTCGTTTTCGGGCATCATCACCTTCAAGAACGCGGCCAGCCTGCGGGAGGTGGCCCGCTACGTGCCGCTGCAGCGCACCCTGATCGAAACCGACAGCCCCTATCTGGCCCCGGTTCCGCACCGCGGCAAGGTCAACACGCCGGCTTACGTGCCCTGGGTGGCCGCCCAGCTGGCGGCGTTGCATGGGGTGACGGCCGAGGAGGTCGGCCAGATCACCAGCGCCAATTTCACCGAGCTGTTCGACCGCGTCCGCGATGAAGCCCAGGCGCACGCCCAACCCGCCTGAAAAGCCCACATGTCCGTTCAGGCCACCCACGCAGAGCACGAACGCCTGGCCGAGCCCCATGTTCGCGCACCCCTTTGAAAAACGACGCCAAGCCCTTGTTTTAATGGCTGTGATCGGACTTGCGGGCTGGTTCGGCGGGCTGCCTGCGGCACGGGCCCAACGGGCCTACGACCGCTACATCACGGCCATCATCCGCGACGACGTCAGCACCGTCATCGAACTGCAGCTGCGCGGCCTGGACGTCAACACGCCCGATCCGGACTTGAATCCGCCGCTGGTGCTGGCGTTGCAGCGCGACGCGCTGAAGGTGGCGCGTCATCTGGTCACGCAGTGGGATCTGAACGTCGAAGCCACCAATCCGGTCGGTGAAAACGCGCTGATGATCGCGGCGCTGCGCGGACACCTCGACATCGTGCGCGCGCTGCTGCAGCGTGGGGCGCAGGTCAACCGGCCGGGCTGGACACCGTTGCATTACGCGGCCACCGGCAAGAGCGACGCCGCACTGGCCATCACGCGTCTGCTGCTGGAGCACCATGCCTATATCGATGCCGAATCGCCCAACGGCAGCACGCCGCTGATGATGGCGGCGCTGTACGGCCGCGCCGAGGTCGTCGATCTGCTGCTCAACGAAGGCGCCGACGCCACGCTGCGCAACCAGCAGGGCCTGGACGCGCTGGAGTTTGCCCGCCGCAGCGGACGCGACCACGTGGTTCGGCGCATCGCGGCGGCGCTGCGGGCCAGCCGCCCACCGGGGACTTGGTGAGCCGCCGCGCGTCAGCCGCGGACGCGCCTTGGACTCCACCCGATGAAGTTCTACAATGTGTATTATGTTAACTAAGGGAAACCCCAAGTCTCCGTCGCGCTAGCCCCCGCCTGGCACCGACCTACAATGCACGCCATCATCAACTCTTCTCTGGGGGCTTGAACCCATGGATCGCCGTATTCTTTTGAGCACCGCCCTGGCGGCTGCCGTGCTGACTGCCACGGGGGCCCACGCCCAATCCGGCAACACGCTGCGCGTGGCCATTGATGCCACCTACGAGCCGTTCACGTACAAGACGCCCGACGGCAAGCCGACCGGCTTCGATGTGGACATCGCCGAAGCCATCTGCGCCAAGCTCAACCGCAAATGCGTCTATGTCGAGCAGGTCTGGGACAGCATGATCCCGGGTTTGCAGGCGCGCAAGTACGACGTCATCATCAGCTCGATGTCGATCACCGACGAGCGCCTGAAGGTGGTGGACTTCAGCGACAAGTACTACAAAACCCCCAGCGGCATCGTCGTCAAGCAGGGCACGCCCTACAGCGGCCCGGCTTCGCTGAAGGGCAAGAAGATCGGCGTGCTCAAGGGCAGCACGCAGGAAAAGTACGCCATGGGCGAGCTCAAGCCCGCGGGCGTGCAGGTCATCCCTTATGAAGCGCAGGATCAGGTGTACCTGGACATCAAGGCAGGCCGCCTGGATGGCACGGTGGCCGACAAGGTCGAGGTCACCGGCGGCTTTCTGAGCAAGCCCGAAGGCAAGGGCTATGGCTTCGTCGGGCCGGACCTGTACGATGTGAAGTACTTTGGCTACGGCGTGGGCGTGGCGATGCGCAAAGGCCAAGACAAGCTCAAGGCCGACATCAACGCAGCCATCAAGGCGATCCGGGCCGACGGCACCTACGACAAGATCGCCAAGAAGTATTTCGACTTCGATCCCTACGGCAACTGAGCGGATCGATGCCCTGAAGGCCACGCGCCGCCGGGTCCACCCTCTCGCCCGGCGGCGCGTCGTCGTTGACGCACGATGTTCGACTACCTTCCCGGCATTCTGCACGGCGCGCTGCTGACGGTGGGCGTGTCGCTGGGGGCGCTGGCCATCGCGGTGCTGCTCGGGCTGCTCGGGGCAGCGGCCAAACTCTCCGGACGCACCCCGCTGGTGGCCCTGGCCACGTTCTACACCACCGTGATCCGGGGCGTGCCTGAGCTGGTGCTGATGCTGCTGGTGTTCTACGGCGGCACGATCGGTCTGAATGCGCTGCTGGAGACACTGGGCCGCGGCGAACCGGTGGACATCAACCCCTTCGTGGCCGGCGTGGCCACGCTCGGGTTCATCTATGGCGCCTACATGACGGAGACCTTCCGCGGGGCGATGCTGGCGGTGCCACGGGGGCAGATGGAGGCGGCGTGGGCCTTTGGCATGGGGCGGCTGGCGACGTTCGTGCGCATCACGCTGCCGCAGATGGTGCGCCACGCCCTGCCCGGCTTCACCAACAACTGGCTGGTGCTGATCAAAAGCACCGCACTGGTCAGCCTGATCGGGCTCAAAGACATGACGTTTTTGGCCAAGCAGGCCTCGGCGGCCACGCGCGAGCCCTTCTTTTTCTTTCTGTTCGTCGGCGCGCTTTTTTTGCTGTACACGTCGGCTTCCCTGTGGGCGCTGCGTTGGGTGCAGCGCCGCTTCGAGGCCGGAGTGCGCCGCGCCGAGGGCTGGTCCCATGGCTGAACGACGGGAACGCGCGCGATGAACTGGTCCGTCATCTTCGAGCCCGCCCAGCTGCAGCTCTACGCCGAGGGGTTGCTGACGACCTTGAAACTGCTGCTGGCTTCGCTGGCGGTGGGCGGGCTGCTGGCGATCGGGCTGGCCCTGGCGCTGAACAGCCCGCTCGGCTGGCTGCGGCGCCTGGTAGGAGCCTACACCTACGTGATCCGCGGCACCCCCCTGCTGATTCAGGTGTACCTGATCTATTACGGGCTGGCCCAGCTGGAGTGGATCCAGGCGCGCTGGGATGAGCTGTGGCCGTGGACCTGGTTCAAGGAGCCCTTTTTCTGTGCGCTGCTGGCTTTTGCGCTCAACACCGCGGGTTACACCGCCGAAATCATCGCCGGCGCGATGCGGGAAACCCCGCACGGTGAGGTGGAGGCCGCACGCGCCATGGGGATGTCGCCGCGCCAGGTGCTGTGGCGCATCATCATGCCCGGTGCCTTGCGGCGTAGCCTGCCGGCCTACAGCAACGAAGTCGTGATGATGCTGCACAGCACCAGCCTGGCCAGCACCGTGCCGGCGATGCTGGATCTGACCGCAGCGGCCAGCCGCGTGTATTCGGATTTCTACCTGCCCTTCGAAGCGTATCTGTTCGCCGCTGCGATCTACCTGACCATCACCTTCACGCTGGTGGGTCTGTTCCGGTGGGCCGAGCGGCGCTTTCTGGCCCATCTGGGTCCCCGGCGCGCCTGAGTCGTGCCGATCCATCCATGCGCATCGACCATCACTTGCTTCCTGAAACCAGCCTGGGCAGCCAACGTCGGTTGACCAGTCTGCATTTCGGCACACCGGGCGCGCGGCCCAAGGTGTACATCCAGGCCAGCCTGCACGCCGATGAGCTGCCGGGCATGCTGGTGGCCCATCATTTGCGGCAGCAGCTGCAGCAGGCCGAGCAGGCAGCTGCGGTGCACGGCGAGGTGGTGCTGGTGCCGGTGGCCAACCCGATTGGCCTGGCCCAGCGCGTCGATCACCGGCCGATGGGGCGCTTCGAGCTGGGCAGCTCGGAAAATTTCAACCGTCACTACCCGGATCTGGCCGCCTGGGCGTGGGAGCGGGTGGGCGATGCACTGGACGGCGATGCGCAGGCCAACGTGGCGCGGGTGCGCGCCGCGGTGCTGCAGGCCCTGGCCGACGCCAGCGCCTGCGACGAGCTGCAAGGATTGCGTCGGACCCTGCTGCGCCTGGCGGTCGATGCCGATGTGGTGCTGGATCTGCACTGCGACAGCGAGGCGGTGGTGCACCTCTACAGCGAAACCGCCTGCTGGCCGACCCTGGAACCGCTGGCGGCGTGGCTGCAGGCGCAAACCGTGCTGGTGGCTGACTACGGCGCCGGCGGCCAGCCTTTCGACGAGCAGCTGTCCGGCCTGTGGTCGCAACTGCGGGCGCGTCTTCAGCAAGCCGGGCGCCCGCTGCCGCTGCCGCAAGCGTGCGCCAGCGCCACCGTCGAGTTGCGCGGTGAGGCCGACGTCAGCCACGAGCTGGCCCGCCACGATGCCCGGGCGATCCTGGCCTATCTGCGCGAGCTGGGCGTGCTGGACGGCGACCCCGGCCCGCGACCGCCGCCGCGCTGCCACCCTACCCCACTGGCGGGCACCGAGATGCTGCGCGCGCCGCACCCGGGGGTGATCGTCTTCAGCCAGGCGGTCGGTGCAGTGTTGCAGCCCGGTGAGGTGGTGGCCGAAATCATCGACCCGCTCACCGAGCGCAGCACGCCGCTGCGCACCGCCCATGGCGGCACGCTGTATGCCCGCAGCCGCGAGCGCTACGCGATCGCCGGTCTGGAGGTGGCCAAGGTGGCTGGCCGCGCACCGATCCGCAGCGGCCCCCTGCTGTCGGCGTGATTCCCCGTTGGACGACCATGAACGAGACCCCTCCCCCGATCAAGCTGCAGGTTGACGACATTCACAAGCGTTACGGTGCGCACGAGGTGCTCAAGGGCGTCTCGCTGACGGCGCGCGCGGGCGATGTCATCAGCATCATCGGCAGCTCGGGTTCTGGCAAGAGCACCTTCCTGCGCTGCATCAACCTGCTGGAAAAACCCCACGCCGGCCGCATCGTCGTCGCTGGTGAGGAGCTGCGGCTCAAGCCCGGCGCCGACGGCGAACTGCACGCCGCCGACGCGCGCCAGCTGCAGCGGCTGCGCACGCGGCTGGCGATGGTGTTTCAGAACTTCAATCTCTGGGCGCACATGACGGTGCTGCAAAACGTCATCGAGGTGCCCGTGCATGTGTTGAAGGTGCCGCGCGACGAGGCGGTGGCCACCGCGCGCAGGTACCTCGAACGCGTCGGCCTGCGCGGGGTCGAAGACCGCTATCCGGCGCATTTGAGCGGAGGCCAGCAGCAGCGCGTGGCCATCGCACGGGCGCTGGCGGTGGAGCCCGAGGTGATGCTGTTCGATGAGCCCACCAGTGCGCTGGACCCAGAGCTGGTCACCGAGGTGTTGCGCGTGATGCAGCAGCTGGCCGAGGAGCACCGCACGATGGTGGTGGTCACGCACGAAATGGGCTTTGCACGCGAGGTGTCCAGCCACGTGATCTTTCTGCACCAGGGTCGCATCGAGGAACAGGGCGACCCCCGCGAGGTGCTGGGCCAGCCGCGCAGCGAGCGGCTGCAACAGTTCCTGAGCGGCCGCCTCAAGTGACGGCCGGCATGGCCCTGCTGGGGCGCGCCCGCCCCTACATGAAGCGGTCGAGCAGGCGGCGGCTGTGCCGGTCGAGCCGCTGCGGATCGCGGATCAGGTACTGCACGCCGTGCGCGTCCTGCACCAGCAGCACACCGGGGGCCAGGCGGCGGATGTCTTCTTCTCCCTTAAGCACGAAGCGGGTGCGTCCCCGGTCGGTGTCCACGGTCCAGGTGCTGGGGGTGGCAAAGGAGCTGACCTCCACCAGCCGCTCAATGCGCGGCAAAAACTCCCGTTCGGCCAGCGCCGCGCGCAACAGGGCCTGATCGGCCGCCGACAGCGGCGTCAGGTCGGCGAAGTAAGCCAGCTCATGCCCGTCGGGGCCCAGCAGCGCCACTTCGGCGGTGGGGGCCTGGATCGGAAACGCCCGCACGGGCGTCACCGGTCCGACCCAGACCCCATCGTCGCGGCGCCATTGCAGCTGCCCCAGCGCGTTGCGGCGCAGGCGGGCGTCGCAGGCCGGTGGCGCTGCCATGTCCGCGCGGGTGGGCTCAGCCATCTCCATCATCCCTCCAGCGTTCGCGCTCGGCTTCGGCCTGACGCTGCTGGGCTTCGTGCAGGCGCCAGTAAGCGCCGCGGCGGGCCAGCAGCTCGTCGTGGGTGCCCTCTTCCACCTTGCGCCCTTGGTCCATCACCACCAGCCGGTCGGCGCGGCGCAGCGTCGACAGCCGGTGCGCGATGGCAATCGTCGTGCGTCCGCGCACCAGATTGTCCAGCGCCTTCTGGATCTCTTTTTCGGTTTCGGTGTCCACGCTGGCGGTGGCTTCATCCAGGATCAGCACCTTGGGGTCGATCAGCAGCGCGCGCGCGATGCTGATGCGCTGGCGCTCGCCGCCTGAGAGGCCCTGCCCGCGCTCGCCCACCAGCGTGTCGTAGCCCTGCGGCAGCCGCAGGATGAATTCATGCGCGTGCGCCGCGCGGGCGGCGGCCACGATCTGCTCGCGCGTGGCATCGGGCCGGCCATAGGCGATGTTGTCGGCAATCGTGCCGTAAAACAAAAAGGGCTCCTGCAGCACCAGCCCGATGTGGCGCCGCCAGTCGGCCACGCGCACATCGCGCACGTCGATGCCGTCGATCAGGATGCGCCCCTCGGCCACATCGTAAAAGCGGCAGATCAGGTTGACCAGTGTGCTTTTGCCCGAGCCGCTGTGGCCCACCAGCCCGACCATCTCGCCGGGGCGAATCTCCAGGTCCAGCCCCTGGATCACGGTGCGGTTGCCGTAGCGGAAGGTGACCCCCTCCAGCCGCAGGTGCCCCCGCACCGTCGGCAGCGGCACCGGCTGCGCCGGCTCGGGCACGCTGCTTTTGTGATCCAGGATGTCGAAAATGCGCTTGGCACCGGCGGCGGCCTTTTGCGTCACCGAGACGATGCGGCTCATCGAGTCCAGCCGCGTATAGAAGCGCCCGATGTAAGCCAGAAACGCCGACAGCACCCCCACCGTGACCTGGCCGCGCGCCACCAGCCAGATGCCAAAGCCCCACACCACCAGCAGGCCGACTTCGGTCAGCAGCGACACCGTCGGCGAAAACAGCGACCACAAGCGATTGAGGCGGTCGTTGACCGCCAGGTTGTGGCGGTTGGCCTCGCGAAAGCGCTCGGCTTCGCGCTGCTCCTGAGCAAAAGCCTTGACCACGCGGATCCCCGGGATCGTGTCGGCCAGCACGCTGGTGACCTCGGCCCAGACGCGGTCGATCTTCTCAAACCCCGTGCGCAGACGGTCGCGCACGACGTGAATCAGCCAACCGATCAGCGGCAACGGCAACAACGTGGCCAGCGCCAGCGGCGGACTGATCGAAAACAGGATCACGGCCGTCATCAGGATCATGATGACGTCAGTGGCAAAGTCCAGCAGATGCAGCGACAGAAAGATGTTGATGCGGTCGGTCTCCGAGCCGATGCGCGCCATCAGGTCGCCGGTGCGCCGGTTGCCAAAATACTCCAGCGACAGCCCCAACAGGTGCTCGTAAGTGGTGGTGCGCAGGTCGGCACCGATGCGCTCGGACACCAGCGCCAGGATGTACGTCTTGGCCCAGCCCAGCCCCCAGGCCAGCAGCGCCGCACCCAACAGCCCCCCCAGCAGCAGGGCCACCAGCGTCCAGTCCACCGGCTGCCCGTTTTGAAACGGGATCAGCACATCGTCCATCAGCGGAATGGTCAGGTACGGCGGCACCAGTGTGGCCGCCGTGGAAGCCAGCATCAGCCCGAACCCCAGCAGCAGCTGCCAGCGGTACGGATGCGCAAACCGCCACAGGCGCAGCAGCGTGCGCGTGGTGGGCGGGGTCTGCACCACCTGGGTGCAGACGGAGCAGGCTTCATCGTCCGGCTCCATCGGGCTGTGGCACACGGGGCACTGCAGGCTCTGCGCCTCGGGCAGACCCAGTCCCGCGGTGCCACCGGCTTCACGCAGCGCCTCAAAGCGCTCCAGCAGCCGCCGCGCCGCAAGTTGCCGTCCAAGCGTGCAGCGCCACACCGCCAGCCGCTGCCCCTCCTCGCCTTCGGCGTGGGCCAACCGCATCAGCTCCAGCGTGGCCACGCCGTGATGGTCATGCATGCGCAGCTGCAGGTCAGGCTCGATCGGCCAGCGCTGCACCGCTGCGCCAGGCTGGGCGGCCCAGTGCAGCTGCCCAGCCGCAATCCACAGCAGCCCTTCGGCAAAGCGCAGCTGCTCATCCAAATCGGTCTGCAACCAAACCTGCGGCGCAGCGCCCGTGGAGGCCACGGTCGCACGCCAAGGGGATGGCACGGCGGCGACCGGATCGGCAGAGGCGTCAGCAGGCGGCGGATACGACATGTTGCAATTCGGCGGCACTTGTAACCGAGGCGATCCCCTCGGCAGACCCCACAATACGGCTTGACAGCAACGAGGGGGGCCCCGCATTCTACGGTGCCCCCGGGAACCGCTCCATGCCAACCACCACCCTTGACATCGTGCGCATGCGCCACCTGCGCGGCCCCAATGTGTGGACCTACCGCGCCGCGCTGGAAGCCATTCTGGACATCGGTCCGCTGGAGGACCGCCCCTCCCACACCCTGCCGGGTCTTTACGAGCGGCTGACCGCCTGGCTGCCGGGCCTGGTGGAGCACCACTGTGGCGTGGGCGAGCGCGGCGGCTTTCTGCAGCGCCTGCGCGAAGGCACCTGGGCCGGCCACATCCTGGAACACATCGCCATCGAGTTGCTCAATCTTGCCGGTCTGCCCACAGGGTTTGGCCAGACCCGCTCCACCGAGCGGCGCGGCGTCTACAAAATGGTGATCCGCGCGCGCCAGTACGAGGTGGCCGAGCAGGCCGTGCTCGATGCGCGCGACCTGCTGTGCGCGGCCATCGACGACCGGTCGTTTGACGTGGCCGCCTGCGTCAAGCGCCTCAAGGCCCTGGTGGACCGCTGGGCCCTGGGCCCCAGCACCGCCGCGATCGTCGACGCTGCCACCGCGCGGCGCATCCCGCACATCCGGCTGATCGAAGGCGGCAACCTGGTGCAGCTGGGCTACGGCGCCGAACAAAAGCGGATCTGGACTGCCGAAACGGACCGTACCAGCGCCATCGCCGAGGGCATTTCGCGCGACAAGGATCTGACCAAGCGCCTGCTGGCCGAATGCGGGGTGCCCGTGCCCGAAGGCCGCGTGGTCCGCGACGTCGACGACGCGTGGCAGGCCGCGCAGGACATCGGCCTGCCGGTGGTGGTCAAGCCCACCGACGCCAACCACGCCCGCGGCGTCTCGCTGGACGTGCGCACGCGCGAGGAGTTGCAGGCGGCCTTCGAGCTGGCCGAACGCGAGGGCTCCGAAGTGATGGTGGAGCGCTACATCCCCGGCACCGAGCACCGCGTGCTGGTGGTCGGCGGGCGCATGGTGGCGGCCAGCCGCGGTGAATGCGCCTGGATCACCGGCGACGGGGTGCACACCGTGCGCGAATTGATCGAGCGCGACATCAACAGCGATCCGCGCCGCGGCGAGGAAGAAGAGTACCCGCTGGACACCATCCGCCTGCCAGAAAACCGCGACGTGATGCTGGAGCTCAAGCGGCAGGGGCTGCAGCCTGACAGCGTGCCCGAGGCAGGCCGGCGCGTGCTGGTGCAGCGCACCGGCCTGCTGACCGACGACGTCACCGACCAGGTGCACCCGGACATCGCCGAGCTGACCTCGCTGGCAGCCCGTGTGGTGGGCCTGGACATCGCGGGCATCGACCTGGTGGTGCAGGACATCAGCCGTCCGCTGGCTGAACAAGGTGGCGCCATCGTCGAGGTCAACGCCGGCCCCGGGCTGCTGCCCCACCTCAAACCGGCCCGCGGCACGCCGCGGCCGGTGGGCGAAGCCATCGTCGCCCACCTCTTTCCGGCAGGCAGCACCGGCCGCATCCCCATCGTGGGGGTCACCGGCACGCGCGAGACCCCGGCCCTGGCGCGCCTGGTGGGCTGGCTGCTGCAGCGCGCCAACCTGCACACCGGCGTGGCCTGCGACGGACGGCTGTACCTGCAGATGCAGCCGGTGCAGGCCGGCGCACCGTCGCCGTGGGAAGCCGGTCAGCGCATCCTGATGAACCGGCGGGTGCAGGCCGCAGTGATCGAGAACTCCCCCCGCAGCATTCTCGACGAAGGCCTGCCGTACGACCGCTGCCTGATCGGCATCGTCACCGATGTGCCGGCCCCCACCGGCCTGCAGGACCACTTCATCACGACGCAGGATCAGATGCGCAAGGTGCTGCGCACCCAGGTCGATGTGGTGCTGCCCGATGGCTGCGCGGTTCTCAACGCCGACTGCGAGGTCTGCGCCAGCCTGGCGGAACTGTCCGACGGCGCGGTGCTGTTCTACGGCGTGCAACCCGATCACCCGTTGCGGGCCGAGCACGTGGCCCAGGGCGGCCAATTTGTGACGGTCGAGCACAACCAGGTGGTGCTGGCGCGTGCCAGCGGCGTGGTGCCCGTGCTCGGGCTGGATCACCCCGATATCCAGGCCCTGACCGCGCGCATCCGCCTGCACACCCTGCTGGCCGCAGTGGGGGCGGCGGTGGCGCTGCGGCTGCCGCTGGACCTGATCCGTGCCGGCCTGGAAGTGGCCCCTGCCGAGTTGCCCGACCTTTGAACCCAAGCCCAGGATCGATTCACCATGAAGGTCAACCGCCTGCGGGCCCTGCGCGGCCCCAACCTCTGGAGCCGCCACACCGCCCTGGAGGCCACCGTTGAATGCAGCCCCGAGGAATGCGACCTGACGCGCCTGCCGGGGTTTGATGCGCGGCTGCGCGAGCGCTTCCCGGCCCTGGGGGCGCTGCCGGAGCCCAGCACCGAGGGCGCGCTGACGCTGGCGCACGCGCTGGAGCTGGCCACGCTGGCGCTGCAGACCGAAGCGGGCTGCCCGGTCAGCTTCTCACGCACCATCGCGGCCCCCGATCCGGGCGTGTTTCAGGTGGTGGTGGAATACAGCGTGGAGGAAGTCGGGCGCGCGGCGTTCGACGCAGCACTGCAGCTGCTGCAAGCCGCCCGTGAGGGCAACCCGTTTGATGCAGCGGCCGTGATCGCCCAACTCAAGGAACTCGATGAAGATCTGCGCCTGGGACCTTCCACCGGCTCGATCGTCGAGGCCGCGGTGCGCCGCGGCATCCCATACCGCCGCCTGACCACCGGCAGCCTGGTGCAGCTCGGCTGGGGCAGCAGGCAGCGCCGCATCCAGGCGGCCGAATGCGACAGCACCAGTGCGATTGCCGAATCGATCGCGCAGGACAAGGAGCTGACCAAAAAGCTGCTGCACGCCGTGGGCGTGCCGGTGCCGCTGGGTCGCCCGGTGCGCGACGCCGAGGATGCCTGGCGCGCCGCGCAGGAGCTGGGGGGCGCGGTGGTGGTCAAGCCGCGCGACGGCAACCAGGGCAAGGGCGTCACCGTCAACATCTCCACGCGCGAGCAGGTGACCAGCGCCTTTGAAGTCGCCAGCCGCTACGGCAGCGAAGTGATGGTGGAGCGCTACCTGCCCGGCATCGATTTTCGGCTGCTGGTGGTGGGCAACCGGTTGGTGGCCGCTGCGCGGCGCGACCCGCCGCTGGTGATCGGCGACGGCGTGCACACCGTGCGCGAGCTGGTCGAGCGCGTCAACGCCGACCCCCGCCGTGGGGACGGCCACGCCACCCCGCTGACGCGCATCCGGCTCGACGCCATCGCGCTGGAGCGGCTGGCCCAGCAGGGACTGACCCCCGACAGCGTACCGGCGCTGGGCCAGCGCGTGGTGCTGCGCAACAACGCCAATCTGTCCACCGGCGGCAGCGCCACCGATGTCACCGACGAGGTGCACCCGCTGGTGGCGCAGCGTGCCGTGCTGGCGGCGATGACGGTCGGGCTCGATGTCTGTGGTGTGGACGTCGTCTGCCGCAGCGTGGCCCGCCCGCTCGAGGAGCAGCAAGGCGGCATCGTCGAAGTCAACGCCGCGCCGGGACTGCGCATGCACCTGAGCCCCTCGTATGGCAAAGGACGCGACGTCGGCCAGGCCATCATCGACCACATGTTCGCCCCGGGCGAAGACGGGCGCATTCCGCTGGTCGCGGTCACCGGCACCAACGGCAAAACCACCACGGTGCGCCTGACGGCGCACCTGCTGGCGGCCCATGGCTGGCGCGTGGGTTTGACCGACACCAACGGGGTGTACGTGCAGGGACGCCAGATCGACAGCGGCGACTGCTCCGGCCCCAAGAGCGCGCGGCGGCTGCTGGCGCACCCGGATGTGGACGCTGCGGTGCTGGAAACCGCGCGCGGCGGCATCCTGCGCGAAGGGCTGGCCTTCGACCGCTGCCTGGTGGCGGTGGTCACCAACATCGGCACCGGCGACCATCTGGGCCTGAACTACATCACCACCACCGAAGACGTCGCGGTGCTCAAGCGCGTCATCGTGCAAAACGTCGCCCCGCACGGCTACGCCGTGCTCAACGCAGCCGATCCCCACTGCGTCGCGATGGCGCCGTTTTGCCCAGGCCAAATCATCTACTTCGGCCCCGATGCGCACCATCCCGTGGTGGCCACGCACCGGGCTTTGGGCAAGCGCGTCGTGTTTGTCGATCAAGGGGCGATCGTGGCGGCCGAAGGCGGCTGGCATGTGCGCCTGCCCTTGCAGGACATCCCCCTGACCGAGGGGGGACGCATTGCGTTCCAGGTGGACAACGCGATGGCGGCGGTGGCCGCCGCCTGGGCTGCCGGCGCGGGCTGGGAAGCCATAGCCCGCGGCCTGAGCACGTTCGAAGCGACCGCGCAGGCGGTGCCCGGGCGCTTCAACCGCTTTGAGTACCGCGGGGCCACGGTCATTGCCGACTACGGGCACAACCCGGACGCCATCGCGGCGCTATGCCGCACCGTGCAGGCCATGCCCGCGGGCAAACGCATCGTCGTCATCAGCGCCGCCGGCGACCGGCGCGACCAGGACATCATCGCGCAGACCCGGCTGCTGGGCGCGGTGTTCGATGAAGCCGTGCTGTACGAAGATGCCTGCCAGCGGGGACGCGCCGACGGCGAGATCATCGCGCTGCTGCAACAAGGCCTGCAGGGGGCCAGCCAAACCCGCTGGCACACCGCGATTCGGGGTGAATTTGCCGCCATCGACACCGCCCTGGCGCGGCTGCAACCGGGCGACCTGGCGCTGATCCTGATCGATCAGGTCGAAGAAGCCCTGGCGCACATCGCGCGGCGGGTGGACGAGGCCAACGCGGCTGCCCCGGCCGCGTCAGCCTGAGCGGTTGCGGGCCTTCAGGCCGAGGCGGCCTACCGCGCCGGCCGCCTCAGCCCCACAGCAGCAGCACCTCGCGCCCCTGCACCACCAGATCGACGCGACGGCCCACCGGCAGCACGACCTTGGTGGGCACGTGCCCAAACGGCAAGCCGGTCAACACCGGCACCCCCGGCAGCCGCTCGCGCAGCCACGCCACCACCGACTCGAACCGGAAACCCCGGTCGTGCGGGGTCAGCTGGTAGCGGTTGAACGCGCCCAGCAACACCGCGCGCTGGCGCGGCAAGATTCCGGCCAGCCACAGCTGCGTCAACAGACGCTCGATGCGGTAGGGGTGCTCGCCGACGTCCTCCAGAAACAGCACCCCCCCCTCCACCGTTGGCAGGTAGGGCGTGCCCACCAGACCCGCCACGATCGACAGGTTGCCCCCCCACAGCAGCCCGTCGCTGAGCTGCCAGCCATCGACCAGCTGCGGATGCGCGCGCCGGTCGGCCAACGGCAGGCGCCAGCCGGTGCCCTCCCCCACCCCATGGGCCAAATCGTCGAAGCAGGCCACCGTGATGTCATCGAGCTGCTCACCGGCCCAATCCTCCAGCAGCGCCGGCCCGGCCCAGGTGGGCGTGCCGCAGCGGGCCAGCACCGCCATTTGCAGCGCGGTGAAGTCGCTCAGCCCCACCCAGGCTGTGCCCCGCTGCACCGACGCGGCAATCGCCTCATACGGCAGCTGCGGCAGCAGCCGCGTCAGCCCGTACCCACCCCGGGTCGTCAGCACCACATCGGCGCCGCTGGCCGCCGCGCGCTCGATAGCCTGCAGGCGGGTCGCATCATCGCCGGCAAAGCGCTGATGGCGCGCCAGCGCCGCCGGATCCAGCGTGACCTCGTAGCCAGCCTCCTGCAAACGCCGCAGAGCCCGGCGCACGCCGGCACGGTCGCGCACCGCGCCACTGGGGGAATAGACATAAATTGTAGGCATGGGGCGATTATCGCGGCCGCGTCGGGGCGGCAGCCCGGCTCAAGCCAGCGCCCACTCGGACCAGGCCCGAGGCCCGGCCCGATGGCCGGCATCCGGAAACGGCGCCTGCTGCCAGGCCCCGGGAGCCAGCAGATCGTGGGGCTGCACCCGGTGCCAACCACGGATGCGGGCGCCCAGCAGCGCGCCCAGCGCGGGCTGCAACGCTTCGGCCCCGGGGGCCAAAGCCACCTGCAGGGGCGGCAGCGGCTGAATCTGGAGCCACCCCGCCAGCACCCGGGCGTGCTGCTGCGGTGTGTGCCACGCGGCCTTTTTGGGTTTGTCGCTCTGGCCAAAGCCAATCAGGTCCGGCACCAGGCAGCGTTGCCGGCGGGCAACCCTCTGCGCCAGCCACGGCAGCCACTGCGGCCACCACCCTCCGGGCCCATGCAGGCACAGCCAGGTCGATTCGGCGCTGCCAGCGCTGACGTCCAACGCATGCAGCCGCAAGCCCTGCAACGCCTCCACCTCGCGCTGCCAGTAGCGGCTGTGCTGCTCGCGCCGCAGCCCATACCCGGCGGCCTGGGCCCAAACGGCCTCAAACGCCGCCTCTGGCGTGCGCAGCGCATCCTCGCGCAACGGCACGGCCTGCTGCCGCTGCTGCTGGCGACGCTGACGAAAAAACGCCTGCAGCAAGGCCGCGGCTTCATCGGCCAACACCCCACCTTCGACCCGGGTGTGAGCGTTGAGCGCTGGCTGGGCAAACAGGTCCAGCACCGAGCCGGCCGCCCCGCTTTTGGGCTCACGGGCAGCAAAGACCACCCGCTTCAGCCGCGCGTGCAGCGCAGCCTGCGCGCACATCGCGCACGGCTCCAGCGTCACATACAGCGTGCAGCCGTCCAGCCGGTAGTTGCCCAGCGCGCGCGCGGCTTGGCGCAGCGCGACGATCTCCGCATGCGCGGTCGGGTCACGCTGGCTCACCGGCTGGTTGTAGCCCTGCCCGACGATGCGCCCCTGGTGCACCACCACCGCCCCCACTGGCACCTCGCCAGCCTGGGCAGCCTGGCGCGCCAGCGCAAGCGCCTCGGCCATGTAACGGTGGTCCGCTTCGGTCATGTCCCGTCGGGTGCGGGCGTGGACGCCCCGGCAGCCAGGCCCAGCCGGTCCATCCAGCGGCCCAACGCCTGCGCGTCGGCCTGCCCGTTGGCATAGACCTGCCGCATGGCGGCATGGGACTCGGGGCGATGCTGGTTGAGCTTGAGCTTGCACTGCCAGCGCAACACCCGCAGCTCGAACGCGACGATGCCGGCCAGCATCTTGTCGGTGTAAGTTGCATCGAGCGCGCGCCACTGCTCGGCGTAGGCGGGCTCGTGATCGGCAATCAGCTGCTTCAGCAGCGCATCCTTGTCCTGCACAGCCTCCAGCAGCTTGGCCTGCACGGTGCAATGCACGGCCAGATAGTTCCAGGTCGGCACGCGCTGGCGGTCCGGATACACACGGGGCGAAAGGTAGGCGTGGGGCCCGAGAAACGTCACCAGCGCAGTCGGACGCTGCTGCAGGTAGCGCCCGTGCGGATTGGCCCTGGCCACGTGCCCGAGCAGCACCCAACCGTCGGCGCGTTCGTCCAGGTGCAACGGCAAATGGGTGACGAAAGGCAGCCCCTCATCGTCCGTGCTGATCAGGCTGGCAAACGGGTAAGCCCGCATCAGCTCGGCCGCGATGGCCGGGTCGTCACAGCGAAACGGTGGCGGCAGGTACATGCGCGCCACTGTATCAGCGATCTGCCTGATCTGCCCCCGCCAGACGTACGCTGGCGGTTGGCGCTGAAGGTGGAGTGGCCCCACACACGCTCTTCGATGTTGAGGCCCACAAACCAGCGGTCCAGCAGGTTGTCGTCGATGGCCTGCATCACCCGCGCTCTTGCGAGCGTCATCGCCTAACATTGCGCTTCAGCGGGACGCGCCGCAAGCGGCGCGCCCCTGAGCTTGGACGTTAGGCTGTACCATTCCATCATGGAGAACGCTATGGAACTTTCAGCCGTTATCACCCCCGTCCCTGAAGGTGGGTATGTCGCTTTCAATCCCGAGACGGGCACCACGACGCAAGGCGATACCGTTGAGGAAGCATTGGCCAATCTGCGTGAGGCAACGGAGCTCTATCTTGAAGAGTTCCCCCTCTCCGTCAGCGGCCGCCCTCTGCTGACAACCTTCCAGGTTCCCGCTCATGCCTAAATTCCCGGTCGTTTCCGGCGCCGAAGTTGTCCGGGCGTTGGAACGTCTTGGCTTTGTAGTTGCTCGTCAGCGCGGTAGCCACATTGTCATGCGTCGCGGCTCCATGGGCTGCGTCGTGCCCAACCATCACGAAGTGAAAGTCGGCACTCTCGTCGGCCTGCTCAAACAGGCTGGCGTGTCCCCCGACGAATTCATCGATGCGCTTCAAGCCTAACCCTGCGCTCCAGCGGGACGCGCCGCAAGCGGCGCGCCCCTGAGCTTGAACGTTAGGTATCGTGTCCCGCCTGATTAATGACCCGTTTTTGAAACAGCCCGAGGTGTAATTGCTGCCATTGTTTCACAGCCTGGATGGGGCTGACATGCCCCAGGGCTCTCTGTGGCAGATGATGGTTGTACAGCCAAGCATCACGCAGGATGGTGGCCTCAAGCTCTTCGCCGCAATGGAAGTGATGGGTGCGCAGGATGTCGGCGATGCGCCCATGGAAACGTTCCACCATGCCGTTGGCCTGCGGGTGTCTGGGCCGGGTCAGGCGATGCTCGATGCCCAGTTCATCGCAGAGCTGACCGAACAGATGCTGGCCGATCGGCGTACGCTGCCCCGTGTGATGAAGCGATCCGTGAATTCCTGGCCGTTGTCGGTCAGGATCGTTCGAATATGGAAGGCGGCGGCCTTGTGTAAGGCGTTCAGCAAGCGCCGGGCATACGCGGAGCTCTTGCTGGCATAGACACGCACAAACAGCCAGCGGGTGGCGCGATCAATGGCCACGAACAGGTAGCGTCGCGTGGCCTCGTCCGCCATCTGCGGCAGTTATTTCACGTCGATGTGGACGAAGCCGGGCTCGCAGGATGGCTTGGTCTTGGGGCGCTCGACGCTCGTCGCCACGCGCGACCACACCCCATGGCGTTTGAGCATGCGGTGCAGGGCGGCGCGTGTGATGGTTGGGTGGGTGAATTCTCGGCACGAATCCTTGGTGTCGTGGTGGCGTTCTTGTGCAGTCTCAGGTGCATCGGATCGACTCCTGCGGGACCTCCCGGGCCAAGAGTAAACCACGCCGCCGGCCAATCAGTGAATCATCCGAGACACGATAGGCTAAGTCAAGGTCAAGTACCGGGGACTGGCCAACAACACTGCCAACCTGATGACGCTGTTCGCCCTGTCGAACCTGTGGATGGTGCGCAAACGACTTTTGAACATGAGGGCGCAAGGATGAGTGCGCCCGAAAGCCTGAAAAGGCTACGACAAATGGGTCACGGGGCCTCATACGGGGCCGAAAAGACCCCGTAATTGCCCCCCCGAACGCCCCAAGATATCGCCATCAGAAACATCATCCGACAACAGCCGCCACAGCGGCGGTTGTGCAGAGCTTCCTTACCTCAACCGCGCGAGGTTGCGAGTACAGCGCCTTTTGCACCGTTTATTTTCTGTGGTCTAAACACTGACCGCCTCCGTGTGCAGGCTCCACGTCCAGCGTGCAGACGGGGGGGAAGCAATGCGTTTGCTGCTGCTGACGTTGAGGATGACGCGTCCATTACGTTGCAGTCTGAAGGTTTGCTCGCCCGGGGCGGCGGGTATACGCCAATGCGATATCCCAGCAGGTGCCAGG
>JANWZF010000222.1 GCA_025054905.1 Tepidimonas sp. | reverse complement strand
GCCAGGTACAGCGCCGCAGGGGCACCGGCGGCCAGCCAGGGGGTCCAGCCAAGCAGGTTGCCGACGTGACCGAAGATGCCATTGAGCAGCACGTAGCTGATGCCGATCATCACTCCTACGAACACGTAGCCGGACAGGGTGGGCTGGCGAAAATGCAGGTAGGCAAACGGCAGCGCCAACACCACCATGACGATGCAGCCCATCGGATAGAAGAGCTTGCGCCAGAACTCGATCGCGTAGCGCTGGGCGTTCTGGTCGTTGCGCTCCAGGTGGCGCGCGTACAGAAACAGATCCAGCGTGCGCATGCGTTCGGGCTTGAGCAGGGCCACCTGCAACATCTCGGCCCCGAGCGTGGTCGGCCAGTCCAGCGTCGGCAGCGTCTGCAGGGTCAGCTGGGCGCCGTCGGGCTGATGGCGCTCCAGCGTCACCTGGCGCAGCTGCCAGACCCCGCCGCCAGCCGGCGCCGCGCCGTGCTCGGCATCGATGACGTCGTGCAGCAGGCCACGGTGGTCGAAGCGGTAAATTCGTATACCGCGCAGCGCGCCGTCCGGGCTCAGCGCGCGCACGTTGACGATCGCCACCCCACCGTCGTCGCTGCGCTCGCGCAGCCAGGCACCGGTGGCGCCAGTGCTGATGCCGCCACGGTATTGGGCCTTCAGCAACTGCGCCTGCCGTGCGGCTGGGGGGGCCACGTAGTCACCGATCGCAAAGGTCAGCAGGGCAAACAGCAGCCCCAATTCGAGCATCAGCCGCAGCGTGCGCATCGGCCCCAGGCCACTGGTGCGCAGGATGGTGAATTCGGAATCGCGCGCCAGCCGTGCCAGGGCGTACACCGTGCCGATCAGCACCGCAATCGGCAGCAGCTCGTATGCACGCGAGGGCAGCAGCAGCCCCACCAGCAGCAGGGCTTCGCCCAGCCCATAGCGATGGTCCGGGCGGATCAGCGAGGGTGTGCCCAACGCACCCAATTCGTCCACCAGGTCAAAAAAGGCAAACAGAGCCAAAAACCCGAGCAGGACGAACAGCACGGCGCCCAGCGCCTCGCCGTGCAGCCAACGACGCACGGTTCTCATGCCGGCGCTCCTGCACGCCATCGCCATCGTGGCGCATCACGCCAGGCCAGCCACGTCAGGGTGCCCAGCGCCACCGTGGCGTGCAGCGCCAGCGCAAACGCCCAGGGATCCACGCGGCCGCGCGTGGCCCAGTCCTGGCCTGCGCCCAGCAGGTTGTAGTAGACGACAAACGCCAGCAGCATGAACAGCAGGTTGCCGCCGCGGCCCACACGCGGCTGCGCCGAGGTGACCGCCAGGGCCAGCAGGGTCAGGTTCATGGCACTGGCCACCAGCCCGACGCGCCAGGCCAGCTCGGCCTGGTGGGGCGCATCCGCACGCCCCAGCAGGACCCAGGTCGGCAGCGCGCTGCGCCTGCGCAGTTCCAGATCGCCTGGGGGCGGATCGGCGATGTGGATCGTGTAGCGCTCAAACACCGCCAACTCCCGGCCACGGCCGTCGGCCGGACGCAGCCAACGCTGGCCATCGTGCAGCGTCAGCCAGGTCCCCTGGGCATCGGTGTGGAGCTGCCCGGCGCGCGCTGTCACCACGCTGAGGCTGCCATCGGCTTCGGTGCTGGCCACAAAAACATGGCGCCCGCTGTGGCCCGCCTGGGCTTGCCGATCGACGAACAGCACCCGCCGTCCGTTGGCCGATTCCTGAAACTGGCCTGGCGTGACGCGCTGCAGGTCGCTGCGCTGCTCGTAGCGCTGGCGCAACTCGTCACGCTGCTGCTGCGACCATGGCGCCACCAGCAACGCCAGTGCCGCCACTGCCAACCACACCGGCCAGGCAAACCGTGCGATCGGCCGCAGCAAGCCGCTCAGACCGATCCCGCAGCTGCGCCAGATGACCAGTTCGCTGTCGCGCTGCAGCCGCGCCAGTGTGCCCACCACCGCCGCAAGCAGCGCCACCGTCAGCACCACGCCCAGCTGTCCCAGCAGCGCATAGG
>JANWZF010000205.1 GCA_025054905.1 Tepidimonas sp. | reverse complement strand
GGCCGAGCCGGCCCCACAGCCGGCCACGACCGTGGCGCGTTGCAGCAAGCCCTCGGCCAGCGCGGCTTGCGCGCTGCGCAGCATCAAGGCGGGTTGCACCGGGTCGCAGGCGGGCAATTGATCGGCCGCGGCGGGCAGCCCGACCCAGACGCGCCCCGCGCCGGCGCGCAGCGCGGCGCGGCCGGCCAGCAAGGCCGCTCCGGTCATGCCGATCCCGCCGTGGGCCGCTGGGGGGATGCCGCCCAGCACCAGCACATCGCCCCGCCGCCCTTTGTGGCTGGAGTGATCGGCGCGCAGCCGCTGCGCATGCGGCCAGCCCGAAGGGGCGGCCAGCCAGGCATCCGGCGGTGGCGCCGGGGCGTTCACCCCCAGGTCGTCGAACCACAGCTCCTGCCCCAGCGCCGCGCGGCCCAGGCCAGTGAACAGACCAGGCTTGAGGGTCAGCAGCGTCAGCGTCAGACGGGGGCCTGCAGGCTGCGGCGGCGCGTCGCTCCACCAGCGGCCGCTGTCTGCGTCCAGCCCACTGGGCAGATCGACGCACAGGGTGGGTGTCTCCTGCTGTTGCAGCCAGGCCAACGCAGCTGCCGCCGCACCCGTCACGGGTCGGTTCAATCCCAGCCCGAACAGGGCATCGATCACGAGATCAGGCGGCTGCGCTGGGGCAGCGCAGACAAACGCCACCCCCGCCCGGCGTGCTTGCGCCAGCGCCCAGCGTGCGTCGTCGGGCAAGCGGTTTTCATCGCCGAGCCACCAGACCGCCACCTTGCGGGCTGGTGCGGTTTGATGCAGCAGCGCCGCTGCGGCCAGGCCGTCACCGCCGTTGTTGCCGCCGCCGGCCAGCACCAGGACTTGGTAGGCGTGCGGTTGCCAAGCGCGCGCCAGCCGGGCCACGGCCTGGGCGGCACGCTGCATCAAGGTATGGGGCGGCAGCGCAGCGGCGGCGCTGCGTTCCAGAGTCCGGCTGGCGGCGCTGCCCCACAGCGCCCAGCGTGGCGGCGTGGCAGCACTGGGCGCCAAGGGAACAGGAGGCAGCGAGCCGTGATCGGGCAGCAGGCGCAACATGGTCGCTCCAGGCAACGGGAGCGCTCCAGTATAAAAAGCCTGGACAGTCGGTGACCGAGACCGACCGGCCTCGGGATGAGTCATGCGTGGACGACAAGGGCTGCTGACGAGCTCTGGCCAAGCGGTGGTGCCATGGTATACTTCTCAAGTTTTGCGTTTCAGGCCTTTGATCCAAGGCAAGACGCAAAACCAATCGCGAGTCGGCCCGCTTCCGGGTGTCGAGCCACCTGCATGGCGGCTTGATCAAAGGGCCGGCTTCAGGCTCAACCTTTGGAAAGATCCTCATCATGCCCGTGTCCATGCGCGAAATGCTGGAAGCCGGTGTCCATTTCGGGCACCAGACGCGCTTCTGGAATCCGAAGATGGCCCCTTACATCTTCGGTCATCGCAACAAGATCCACATCATCAACCTCGAAAAGACGGTGCCGATGTTCGAGGCGGCGTGCAAGTTCGTGCGCCAGCTCACCGCCAACGGCGGCACCCTGCTGATGGTCGGAACCAAGCGTCAGTCGCGCGAGATCGT
>JANWZF010000187.1 GCA_025054905.1 Tepidimonas sp. | reverse complement strand
TCTGCGGCTCCTCCTCGCGCGGCGTCACCAGCACCGCAAAGAGGCCCAGCAGCAGCGCCACCAGCGCCAGCAGCGGGGTGATGGCGTTGGCCTGGAAGGTGCGCGCGATGGCGCCCGAGATGCCCAGCCGCTCGGTTGGGGTACCGCTCGGGGGAGTTGGCGATTCGGCGTTCATCGGCCGTGCTCCTGCATCCAGTTCAGAGGGGGTGGCCGATCACAGGGCCGGCCGCGCACCGCGCAGCCCGGCCCGTACCGGATCGAGCGCCACGCGTTCGCCCGGCTGCAGCCCCGACAGGATTTCCACGCCGGCCTCGCCATGGTCAGCCCCGATGCGCACCGCACGCAGCACGAAACCGGCCGGCGCCCCACTGGGGGCCGCCACGTAGACCGCGGTCAGCTCGCCACGGCGCAGCAGGGCACGGGCCGGCACCACCAGCCGCTCATCGCTGCCTGCCACGAAGCGCACCTTGATCGCCTGACCGGGCAGCACGCCCTGCGCATCGGTGGCGGCCAGCGGCAGGCGCCACTCGATCGTCTGCGCCACCGGGTCGGCCGCCGGCAGCCGGTGGCGGCCGGCCGGCTGCACCCAGCGCCCGTCCGGCAGCTGCACCTCGATGCGCTGCGCGCGCTCGGCCAGCGCCGACTGCGAGGCCGGCACCTGCACGGTGGCGCGCAGCGGCTGCGGCGCGTACACCGTCAGCACCGGCCGGCCGGGCGCGGCCAGGTCGCCGGCTTCGGCCTGGGTGGCCAACACGTAGCCGTCGAACGGTGCGGTCAGGCGCGTAAAGCCCTGGGCCAGGCTGGCTTGGGATTGTGCGGCCTTGGCCTGCTGCAGCGCCGCGCGCGCCGCGGCGGCCTGCGCCTCGGCGCTGTCCAGTGCCGCCTGCGAGACGAAGCCCTGCGCGCGCAGCTCGCGCGTGCGCTTGGCGTGCGCCTCGGCGTTGCGCAGCTCGGCCTCGGCCTGCGCCACCGCGCCGCTGGCGCGCTGCAGGCCGGCGGAGGCCTCGCGGTCGTCGATCACCGCCAGCACCTGCCCGCTGCGCACGCGGTCGCCGGCCTTGACATGCAGCTGCACGATCCGGCCACTGGCTTGCGCCGCCAGCGTGGCCTGCTGCTGGGCCTCGATCAGGCCGTCCAGCACAAGCGCCTGACCGACCGGACGACGGGTGGCTTGGGCCACCGGCACGCGTGGCTCCGTGGCTTCACTTTGTGCTTGCGCAGGCATCAGCAGTGCGCCGGCCAGCAGCGCGAGCGCACCCGCACCGAGCCAGTGCCGGTGGCCCCCCAGGGGTGAGGGCATCGTGCGTCGATCCATGGTTCGATCCTCCAATGGGCACGAGTATAGTCTTATACCCCCTGGAGTACAAGAACTAGGGGTGGTCGCTGCTGTCCACGGTTATTGGCACACGCGCAGCCAGCGCACACATCAGCTCGTACGCGATGGTGCCGGCGGCCTGGGCCACCTCATCGATCGGCAGCACCGCACCGCTGGCGCTGCGGCCCCACAGCACCACCTCGTCACCAGCGCGACATGGTCCGCCAGCACGCTCCACCGGCGTGAGGTCCACCGCCAGCATGTCCATGCTGACGCGCCCGACCAGCCGCGTGCGCACGCCGCGCACCAGCACCGGCGCACCGTGGTCCTGTCCCAGGCTGGCGTGGCGCGGGTAGCCGTCGGCGTAGCCGCAGGCCACGATGCCCACACGCATGTCTTGCGCGGCGGTATAGACCGAGCCATAGCCCACGGTCTCGCCGGCGGGTACATGCTGCACCGCGATCAGGCGGCTGGCCAAGGTCATCGTCGGTTGCAGGCCCCACTCGGCG
>JANWZF010000166.1 GCA_025054905.1 Tepidimonas sp. | reverse complement strand
CCCCGCATCAGGGCCTCGATGTCGTCGGCGCGCACGGGCACCTCGCGGGTGAGGAGTTCGCAGCCCGTGGCGGTGACGACGGCGTCGTCTTCGATGCGGATGCCGATGTTCCAGAACGCGCGGGGCACATCGTCGGCGGGGCGCACGTACAGGCCAGGTTCGATGGTCAGCACCATGCCCGGGCGCAGGATGCGCGCCGGGCGGTCGATGATGGGCTCGCCGCTCAAGGCGTCGTGGCGCAGGATGCTTGGCCCGACCTCGCTGGGCTCGATGTAGCTGCCGACGTCATGCACGTCCAGGCCGAGCCAGTGGCCGGTACGGTGCATGTAGAAGCGGAAGTAGGCGCGTTGGGCGATGGCGTCGTCCAGCGTGCCGACGCGCTGGCGGTCGAGCAAGCCCTCGTCGAGCAGGCCTTGGGTCAGCACCCGTACTGCGGCATCATGCGCGTCGGTGAAGCGCGCGCCTGGCCGGGTGGCGTCGATGGCCGCCTGCTGCGCGGCCAGCACCAGGTCATACAGCGCACGTTGGGGGCCGCTGAAGCGTCCGTTGGCCGGAAAGGTGCGGGTGATGTCGCTGGCATAGCCGTCCAGCTCGCAGCCGGCGTCGATCAGCACCAACTCGCCGTCGTGGATGGGGGCGGCATCAGCTCGGTAATGCAGCACACAGGCGTTGGCCCCCGCCGCCACGATGCTGCCGTAGGCCGGGCCGCTGGCGCCGTGGCGGCGAAATTCGTGCAGCAATTCGGCTTCCAGCTCGTATTCATGCACCGGGCGGCCGGCCCGCAGCCAGGCGGCGCAGCGCTGCATGGCGCGCACGTGCGCGCGGGCGCTGATGTGCGCTGCACGGCGCATCAGGTGCAGCTCGTGCTCGTCTTTGATCAGCCGCATCTCGTCGAGCAGGCTGCCCAGATCCCGCTGCACCGACGGGCACAGCACACCGTAGCGCACCCGGGCGCGCACGCGCTGCAACCAGCCGTCGATGCGGGCGTGCAGTCCTTCGTGGGTGGCCAGCGGCCACCACAGGGTGGTGCGGTTTTCCAGCAGCTTGGGCAGGCGGGCGTCCAGCTCGTCGCAGCTGTAGGCTTCGTCGACGCCGAGCGCGGCCACCGCCGCTTCGGGGCCCAGCCGATAGCCGTCCCAGATCTCGCGCTCGGGATCCTTGGGTTGGCAAAAGAGGATGCTGCGTCCGTCGGACTGCAGCACGAGCCACGCGTTGGGTTCGGCAAAGCCGCTCAGGTAGTAAAAGCTGCTGTCGAACCGGTAGGGGTATTCACTGTCGCGGTTGCGCAGGCGCACCGGGGCGGTGGGCAGGATGGCGATGGCGTTGTCGCCCAGTTGCGCAGTCACGTGCGCGCGGCGGCGGCGGTAAACATCCAGGTGGGGGATGGGCGCAGTCATGCCCGACATCATAGGCAAGCTTCGATTGTCCAGACCCGGGCCGGGGACGGCCGAGCACAAGCTGGCCCGGTGTCAGGGGGCGGCCTGCTCCAGTTCGGCCAGACGTTGGGGCGTGCCGATGTCCGCCCACGGGCCGTGCCAGACCTCGCCGCTGACGCGCCCGGCAGCCATCGCGCGCCGCAGCAGGGGGGCCAGCGGTGCGGCCTGCCCCATCGGGTTGCCGCGGGGCAGGTCGCACCACGGGGGAGCAAACAGCGCGTGGCGCAGCAGCGCGATGGTCGAATACGTCCAGCGTGGGCGCGGGTCGTCGGGGGGCAGGTCGAGCACGCGGCTGTGGGCGTCCAGCCCGAAGTCCCCGCGCGGATGGTGCGCCGGGTTGGGCACCAGCCACAGGTGGGCGAGGTCGTGGCTGTGGGCAAAGGCGGCGCGGCGGCGTTCGTCGAACTCAAAGTCGGGCGCAAACACGTCGCCGGCCACAACCCAGAACGGGTCGTCCAGCCACGGCAGCGCGCGCGCGATACCGCCCGCGGTCTCCAGTGCGTGGCCGAAGTCGCGCCCCTCCATCGAATACTGCAGCGTCACCTCCCCCCAAGGGGTGGACTGGCGTGGCCCCAGTGCCGCCGGGATCTGGTCGCCGAGCCAGGCGGTGTTGATCACGCAACGCCGCACGCC
>JANWZF010000029.1 GCA_025054905.1 Tepidimonas sp. | reverse complement strand
GGGGTGCAGGCAAAGGTGGCGCGCCGCTCCACCACCGTGGCCAGCACGCGCGCGGCGCGCCCCGCGGTCAGGCTGTCCTGCACCTGCCGCTGCACCGCCAACGCCAGGCCTGCGCGGTCGTGCGCCCACTCGGGTGCTGGGGCACTGACGACCAGCGCCAGCACGGGCGGTTGATCGTCGCCACGGCACCGGCAGAAGGCAAACTGCGCGGGCGCCCGCAGCGGGTCGCTGCGCAGCGCCAGCATGGGCTGCGGCCAGCGCCAACGCCAGCCTGCCGGGGCTTCGAGGTAGACGGTGGCAATCGCGACATGGCGCAGCGCGGCGGCTGCTTCGGCCCAGGCCAGCCAACGTTGCACCGGCTGGGCTGCGTGGACCGGATCCACCGCCGCCTGGTGCAGCAGGCGGGCGGCTTCCCACGCCGGGGTGGCCAGCACGACCGCGTCGGCCGGCTGGCAGTGGCCGTCGGCCAGCATCAGCATCCACTGCCCGCCGCGGCGCTGCAGCGCCCGCACCCGGGTGCCGCGGCGCAGATCGGCGCCCTGGCGCGCCAGCCAGGCTGTGGCCGCATCGGGCAGCAGCGTCCCCAGATCCTCGCGCGGCAGCAACAGATCGCTGGCCGCGTACGGAGGGTGCGCCGGGCCGTGCAGCGCGTCGTGCAGCACGCGCAGCAGCACCGCGGCGCTGGCTTCGGGCCAGGGGGTGTTGAGGGCGGCCACCGCCAGCGGCTGCAACAGTTCGGCCACCACGCGCGGCGGCAGGGGGGCCGCCAGCTCGGGGGCGCGCAACTCGGGCGCACAGGTCCAGCCGCGCTGGTGCCAGTGCGCCGCCCAGCGCAGCAGCGCCAGCCGTTCGGACCAGCTCCAGCCCCGCACGCGGGCAACCGCCGCCGCCAGCGCCAGCGCCGCGGCCTGAGGCGGCCACCACCGCAGTGTGCGCGGCAGGCGCAGACCGCCCCCATCGGGGTAGGCCAGCGTCAGCGGCACGCGCTGCAGCTGTTGCGGCAACGCCACCCCCAGCTCGCCCAGCAGGCCAAGGGTGGCGGTGTAGGCGCCAATCAAGAGATGTTGCCCATTGTCGAGCCGCCATGGCTGGCCGTCGGCGCCGCGCAGCTCCAGACGGCGGGCCCGTCCGCCCCAGTGCGGGCTGGCTTCCAGCAGCGTGACCTGCCATCCCTGGCGCTGGGCGGCCACCGCAGCGCTCAAGCCCGCCCAGCCGCCTCCAATGACGACCAGCCGTCCCACCTTCACCACCGCCCCAGCGCCTGCACCTTCCAGGCCAGCCAGAGCTTGCGCAGCGGCGGCAGGCTGATGCGTTCGCGCAGCACGCGCTGCGGCTGGCGCGCCAGCGAGCGCAACAGCGCGCGGTAGATGCTGGCCATCATCAGCCCTGGTTTCTGGCGGGCCCGGTCAGCCGCGGGCAGCAGCTGCACGGCTTCATCGTAGGTGGCCAGCGCCCGCCCGATCTGAAAGCGCATCAGCGCGGCAAAACGCGCCTCGAAGCCGGGTTCGGCCTGCTGGCCCAGCGTCAACAGTTCGCGCGGCCGCACGTCAAAGCGCTTCAGTTCGTCCAGTGGCAGGTAGATCCGCCCGCGCAGGGCGTCTTCGCCCACGTCGCGGATGATGTTGGTCAGCTGCAGCGCCAGTCCGAGCCGGTGCGCGTAGGCCGTGGTGCCCGGCTCGGTCTGACCGAAAATGCGCGCCGCCACTTCGCCGACGACACCCGCCACCAGGTGGCAGTACTGCGTCAGCGCGGCGTAGTCGAGCCAGCGGTTTTGCTGCAGGTCGAGCTCGCAGCCGTCGATGACGGCCAGCAGCGGCTCGGGCCGCAGGCCAAAGGGCGCGATGTGGGGCTGCAGTGCGATCAGGGCGGGGTGATCCGCCGTGCGCCCTGGCGTGAAAGCCAGCGCCACCTGCTGGCGCCACCACGCCAGCTTGGCCTGCGCCACGCTGGGTTCGCGCACCTCATCGACGATGTCGTCGATTTCGCGGCAAAACGCATAAAACGCCGTGATGGCGGCACGCTGCTGCGGCGGCAAAAACAAAAAGGCGTAATAGAAGCTGCTGCCGGAGGCGGCTGCGCGCTCGGCGGCCCAGGCTTGCGCATGGTGCAGGTGGGGGGCATTCATCTTCAGCCTCCGGCCGCGGCGGCGGTGCGCAGCGGGCTGCGCCGCATGAAGACCAGATACAGCAGCGGCACCATGAACAGCGTCAGCACCGTGGAGACCAGCAGTCCCCAGACGATCGCGGAGGCCACCGGCCCCCACAGCAGGCTGTGGCCCCCCAGACCAAAGGCCAGCGACACCAGCCCCCCGATGGTGGTGGTGCTGGTGATGATGATGGGCACCACGCGCCGCCGCGCCGCGTACAGCGTGGCGTGCACCAGGCCCAGCCCCTGGCGCAGGCGCTCGTTGGCCGCATCGATCAACACGATGGCGGAATTGACCGCAATGCCGGTCAGTGCAATGACGCCATACAGCGTGTACAGCGACAGGGGGTTGCGCGTCAGGGCCAGCCCGATGGCCACCCCGGCAAAAGCCAGCGGTACCGTCACCAGAATCATCAGTGGCTGGAAGTAGCTGCGAAACTGCGTCGCCAGGATCAGGTAGATCAACCCCACGCCCAGCAGGAAGAGCTGTTGCATGGCCTGCAAGCTTTCCTCGATGTCTTCCAGCTCACCGGAAAAATCCAGATCCACGCCCGGATGCTGCAGGCGCAGCGCGTCCCAGGCGGCGCGGATGCGGCGGTTGGCCTCGGCGGTGTCCAGCACCGTCTTGTCCAGGTCCGCTTCCACGGTGATGGCGCGGCGCAGGTTGTGGTGGCGGATAAAACCGCGCGTGGGCTCCACGTGCGCCTGCACCAGGGTGCCCAGCTGCGTGGTCTGGCCGTTGGGCAAGGCCACGGGGGTGGCCAGCAGGGCACTGGGGTCGGCAGGGCGCGCGTCGCCCAGCCGTTGACGCACGCGCAGCTCGATCTTGTCGCCACCTTCACGCGTGAACGCCACCGTCTCGCCATCCACCGCCAGGCGCACCAGGCGCGTGACCTGCGCGGGCGTCAGGCCCAGCTCGCGCAGCGCCTCCGTGCGCAGCTGCAGCCGCAGCTGTGGCCGACCCGGCAGGCTGTCGTCCTGGACATCGCGCACGCCGGGCAGCGCGGCAATCGCCGCCTTGAGCGCTTCGGCGGCAGCCTGGATCTGTGCGAAATCGTCACCGCGGACCTTGACGTTGATGGGCTTGCCAGCAGGCGGTCCGCCCGACAGCAGGGTGAAACTCTTGCGCCCCGGTCCGCCCAGCCCCTCGATGTCGGCCCGCATGGCCTCGACGATCGCTTGCACCTCACGCGCGCCGGAGGCGCGGGGATGCAGCGAGACGAACACCTGTCCATAGGCATCGCCATAGACGGGCTCGGTCTGGGTGAATTTCAGGCCCGCGGTGGAGGTGACGGCGCGGGCTTCGTGGCCTTCCTCGGCCGCTCCGACGCCGCGCAAGTGGCGTCGCACCGCCTGCTCCACGCGTTCGGTTTCGGCCAGCGTTTCTTCCAGCGACGCGCTGGCCGGCATGTCCACGTTGACGTAAAACGCGCGGATCGGGTCAAAGGCGAAAAACTGCACGCGCACGATCCCGGTGGCCACCAGCGCCGCAGCGCCCACCATGATGCCAACCCCGGTGGCCAGAAACATCCAGGGACGGCGCAGCACGTAGGCCAGTGCCTGGCCGTAGCGCAGCCGCACGGCGCGGTTGAAACGGTTGCGCCAGGCCTGCACGCGCGAGGGGCGGTCCAGCCGCACCTTCAGCATGCTGACGTGCACGGGCAGCATCCAGAACGCCTCCAGCAGCGAGATCAGCAGCGCCAGGGTGACGACAAACGGGATGATGAACATGAACTTGCCGACGATGCCCGGCAGCAGCATCAGTGGCAGAAACGCCGCCAGCGTCGTCGCCACCGAGGCCACCACCGGCTGCCAGACCTCGGCAATGCCGTCGAGGCTGGCCTGCAGCGCCTGCTGGCCGCGCTCCAGCCGGTAGTAGATGGCCTCCACCACCACCACGGCGTCATCGACCAGCATGCCCAGGGCGATCACCACGCCCAGCAGGATCGAGATGTTGACCGTGTAGCCCAGCGCCCCCAGCAGCGCAAACGTGCCCAGCAGCGCAAACGGAATCCCCAGCGCCACCAGCACCCCGATGCGCCAGCCAAGGAAAATCCAGCAAATCGCCAGCACCAGCAGCATCCCGACCAGCGCGTTGGACTCCATCACGCCGATGGCCTCGCGGGTTGGGATGGTCTGGTCGTCGGTCAGCGTCAGCTGCAGGCCCTGGGCTGCCAGCACCGCGTTTTCGCGGGCGATGAAGGTGCGCAGCTCATCCAGCAGCTGCAAGGTGTTGGTGCGCGCCTTTTTGGTGACCGCCAGCGAAATGGCGGGCTGGCCGTCCATCGAGGCCAGCTGGGTCGGCTTGGCGCGTGCCCATTCGACGTGGGCGACGTCGCCCAGGCGGGCCCAGACCTGGGGGCGGCCCGCGGCGCTGACCACCTGCTGCGCCAGCTGCTGCGGATCCAGCGTGATGCCGTTGACGGCGATCGACCAGACCCCCTGGCGCGTGGCCAGGGTGCCGGCGGCGGTGTCGCGCCACAGGCCGCGCAGCGCATCGGCCACGTCGGCGGCGGTCAGCCCGCGCGCCGCCAGCGCTGCCGCGTCGGGGCGCACCAGCAGCTCAGGGTCGCGCAGGCCGGAGGCAAACACCTGGTCCACGCCGCGCAGCCGCTCCAGCTGGGTGCGCAGGCGGCGGCCTTCGCGGCGCAGCACTTCGTCGTCGGCCACCCCGGTCAGCCGCATGATCGCGGTCGGAAAGCCATTGGAGGTGGAAATTTCCAGGATACGCGGGGTTTGCGCCTCGGCGGGCAGCTCCGTGCTGGCCTTGTTCTGGATTTCGCGCCGCAGGTCGTTGATGCGCTTGTCGAACGTGCGCTCGTCCAGTTCGCCGAAACGGATCAGCATGCTGGAGACGTTTTCGCGCGAACTGGAGCTCACGAAGCGAATGTCAGCCACGCCTTTGATGGCGTCTTCCAGCGGGTTGGTGACCAGCCGCTCCACATC
>JANWZF010000096.1 GCA_025054905.1 Tepidimonas sp. | reverse complement strand
TTTCAGTCGATGGACAAGCTCGTGGTCGAGCTGCTGGACCGCGTGCAGGAAATGGCCGACAACCCCAACGACATCACGGGGGTGCCCACCGGCTTCATCGACCTGGACCGCATGACCGCCGGGCTGCAGCCCGGCGATCTGATCATCATTGCAGCGCGACCCAGCATGGGCAAGACCGCCTTTGCCATCAACATCGCCGAGCACGTGGCGTTGCACGAGGGCCTGCCAGTGGCGGTGTTTTCGATGGAGATGGGGGCGGCCCAGCTGGCGGTGCGGGTGGTCGGCTCGATCGGCCGCATCAACCAGAGTCACCTGCGCACCGGCAAGCTCACCCCCGACGAATGGCCGCGCCTGACCGAAGCCATCGAGAAGCTGCGTCACATCTCGCTCTACATCGACGAAACCCCCGGGCTGACGCCGGCGGAGCTGCGTGCCAACGCCCGGCGGCTGGCGCGGCAGTGCGGCAAGCTGGGTCTGATCGTGGTGGACTATCTGCAGCTGATGAGCGGCTCCAGCGCCGGCGAAGAAAACCGTGCCACCGAGCTGGGCGAAATCTCACGCGGCCTGAAGATGCTGGCCAAGGAGCTGCAATGCCCGGTGATCGCCCTGTCGCAGCTCAACCGCGGCGTGGAGCAGCGCACCGACAAGCGGCCGATGATGTCCGACCTGCGCGAATCAGGGGCCATCGAGCAGGATGCCGACATCATCATGTTCATCTACCGCGACGAGTACTACACCAAGGAGCAGTGCAAGGAGCCCGGTGTGGCCGAGATCATCATCGGCAAACAGCGCAACGGCCCGACCGGCACCGTCAAGCTGGCCTTCCTCAGCGCGCTGACGCGTTTTGAAAACCTGGCCGGCTACGAAAGCGGCTATTGACCCGTCCACCTCGCCAAGGAGCCCCCGATGGAGTCGCCGATTCACCGTTTGGGCGAACTGTTTCGCCAGCTCGGATTGCCGGATGACGAGGTCTCGATGCGCGCCTTCATCGAGACGCATGCGCCGCTGCCCGATTCCGTGGCATTGCCCGAGGCCCCCTGGTGGACCCCAGCCCAGGCGCAGCTTCTGCGCGAGGCCTTGTCCGAGGATGCGGATTGGGCCGAGCTGGTCGATCAGCTCGATGCGCTGCTGCGTCGCTGAGGGCTTGCCCAGCCGCCTTCACGACTGCGGGGGGCAAGGCGCGGCAGTGGGCGCGCTGCGTCCAAACCAGCGCAGCGTCAGGCGCCCCTTGCCGTCGGCCTTGGCACGGTACATCAACGAGTCGGCCTGATCGAGCAGCGTGTGGAGCTCGTGCGGCCCGCGAAACATCAGCACACCGACGCTGGCCGAGATGGTCACTGCCGGATGGTCGGGCAGCGGGGCCTGGAGCTTAGCGAGCAGCTCGTGAGCCAGGCGCTGCGCGATGCGCTGGGCCGCATCAGCCTCCAGACCAAGGTCAGGCAGCAGCGCGACAAACTCGTCACCGGCCAGCCGGCCCAGCGGGTCGCTGTCTCGCACGCTGCTGCGCAGGCGCTGGGCTACCGCCAGCAGCACCTCGTCGCCCAAGGCATGGCCGTGGCGATCGTTGATGCCCTTGAAGTCGTCCAGATCGACAAACAGCAGCGCGCACCACGACGGCGCGCGCGCCTGCCGCAACAGCACCTGCTCCAGCCGATCCATCAGCAGGCGCCGGTTGGGCAGCCCGGTCAACGCATCGTGAAACGCCAGCTCGCTGAGCTGGGCGCGCGACTGCCGCAACGCCAGCTCGGCCCGCTTGCGTGCGGTAATGTCTTGGGC
>JANWZF010000051.1 GCA_025054905.1 Tepidimonas sp. | reverse complement strand
GCAACCCGCCCGTGCCGCTGCGCGCCTGCCGCGCAGCGGTGTCATCTCAACGACATCCGCAACGCAGACGATTGCGGGTGGCCTTGCGATCAAGGCCGCCCACTGGAGCAACACGATGGCAGCCATCACCGCCAGCATGGTCGCGGAACTCCGCGCCAAAACCGACGCCCCCATGATGGAGTGCAAGAAGGCCTTGACCGAGGCCGACGGCAACATGGAGAAGGCCGAGGAAATCCTGCGCGTCAAGCTGGGCAACAAGGCCGGCAAGGCCGCTAGCCGCATCACCGCCGAGGGCATCGTGGCGGCGCATGTGGTGGGCACCACGGGCGCGCTGATCGAGGTCAACTGCGAAACCGACTTCGTCTCGAAAAACGAGCTGTTCGCCGGCTTCGGCGCCGCGCTGGCGCGCCTGGTGGCCGAACAGGCTCCAGCTGACGTGGCGGCGCTGGCCGCGCTGCCGCTGTCGATGGAGGGTTTTGGGCCCACCGTCGAAGACGTGCGCAAGGGCCTGATCGGCAAGATTGGCGAAAACATGACGATTCGCCGCTTCAAGCGTTACGCCGGCGGCGGCCAATTGGCGGTTTACCTGCACGGCGTGCGCATCGGGGTCATGGTGGAGTACGAAGGCGACGCCACCGCCGCCAAGGATGTGGCGATGCACATCGCGGCGATGAAGCCGGTGGCGCTGTCGGCGGCGGACGTGCCCGCGGAGCTGGTGGCCAAGGAGCGCTCGATCGCCGAGCAAAAGGCTGCCGAATCCGGCAAACCCGCCGAGATCGTGGCCAAGATGGTCGAGGGCGCCGTGCAGAAATACCTCAAGGAGGTCTCGCTGCTGGATCAGGTGTTTGTCAAGGCGGCCGATGGCAAGCAGACCGTGGGCCAGTACCTGAAGAGCGCCAACACGACGGTCAAGGGCTTCACGCTGTTCGTGGTCGGCGAAGGCATCGAGAAAAAACAGGACGACTTCGCGGCCGAAGTGGCTGCCCAGGTGGCCGCCGCGCAGAAGTCCTGATCGCGCCCAGGATCTGTGGGGCCGGCTCCCGGGGGGAGACCGGCCCTTTTTGTGGCTGCGTCGAGCCCACATGGCCCGGCGTGCCCCGTACAATCGCCGTCCAACCGTTCCGCCCCGACCATGCCCGCCCTGCAACGCATCCTGCTCAAACTGTCTGGCGAAGCCCTGATGGGCGAAGAGCCGTTTGGCATCCACCGTGAAACCCTGGAGCGCATCGTGGCCGAAGTCGCCGACGTCGCGCACTTGGGGGTGCAGGTGGCCATCGTCATCGGGGGGGGCAACCTGTTTCGGGGGGTGGCTGGCGGGGCCTTTGGCATGGATCGCGCCACGGCCGACTACATGGGCATGCTGGCCACGGTGATGAACGCCCTGGCGCTGGGCGACACGCTGGAGCGCGCGGGCGTGCGGGCGCGTGTCATGTCGGCGATTGCGATCGATCAGGTGGTCGAGCCGTACGTGCGGCCCAAGGCGCTGCAGTACCTGGAGGAAGGCAAGGTGGTGGTGTTTGCCGCGGGCACCGGCAATCCCTTCTTCACCACCGACACCGCCGCGGCGCTGCGCGGGGCCGAAATCGGCGCCCAGCTGGTGCTCAAGGCCACCAAGGTCGATGGCGTGTACACCGCCGATCCGAAAAAGGACCCCAGCGCGCGCCGCTACCAGCGCATCAGCTTCGACGAGGCGATGGTGCGCCAGCTGCAGGTGATGGACGCCACCGCCTTTGCGCTGTGCCGCGACCAGAATTTGCCGGTGCGGGTGTTTTCGATCTTCAAGCCCGGCGCGCTCAAGCGCGTCGTCATGGGCGAAGACGAGGGCACGCTGGTGCACGTCTGAGATGACGCAATAGCCGAGAAGCACACCATGAGCAGCATCCCCGAAATCAAAAAGACCGCCGAGCAGAAGATGCAGCAGTCGCTGGAAGCGCTGCGGGCCAACCTGGCCAAGGTGCGCACCGGGCGCGCCAATCCGGCCTTGCTGGATACGGTGCAGGTGGAGTACTACGGTACGATGGTGCCGATCAGCCAGGTGGCCAACCTGACCCTGCTGGATGCACGCACGATCGGCGTGGCGCCCTGGGAAAAGGGCATGGGCGCCAAAATCGAGAAAGCCATCCGCGAATCCGACCTGGGCCTCAACCCGGCCTCGCATGGTGATCTGATCCGGGTGCCGATCCCGCCGATGACCGAGGAGCGCCGCCGTGAGCTGGTCAAGGTCGTCAAGGCCGAGGGCGAGCACGCCAAGGTGGCCATCCGCAACCTGCGCCGGGATGCCAATGAGCACGTCAAACGCCTGGTCAAGGACAAGCAGGCTTCCGAAGACGAGGAGCGGCGCGCCCAGGATGACATCCAGAAGCTGACCGACCGCATGATCGCCGAGGTGGACAAGATGGTGGCCTCCAAGGAGGCCGACATCATGGCGATCTGAGCCCGCGACGGACCCTGCTCGTGAACGGCACGCCTGCCGCAGTCCTGCCGGGCCATGTGGCCATCGTGATGGACGGCAATGGCCGCTGGGCGCGCCAGCGGCTGCTGCCGCGTGTGGCCGGTCACCGTGCCGGCATGGAGGCGCTGCGGCGCTGCATTGCCCATGCGGTGCGGCGTGGGGTGCCGATCTTGACGGTGTTTGCCTTCTCGTCGGAAAACTGGGCGCGCCCGGCGGAGGAGGTCAGCGCAATCCTGCGCCTGATGGCCCAGGCCCTGATCGACGAGGTCCCCCGTTTGCAGGAAGCGGGCGTGGCGCTGCACGTGGTTGGGCAGCGCGCTGGCCTGCCGGCGGATCTGGTGGCGGGCATCGAGCAGGCCGAGCGTCGCACTGCCGAGGGCTGCCGTCTGGTGCTCAACGTCTGCTTCAACTACGGCGGACGTTGGGACATCGTGCAGGCCGCGCGCCAGCTCGCCGCGCGTGGCGAGCCGATCACCGAGGCATCGCTGGCCGCTGCCCTGGCGTTGGCGCATGGACCCGACCCAGACCTGCTCATCCGCACCGGAGGGGAGCAGCGTCTGAGCAACTTCGTGCTCTGGCAGGCCGCCTACAGTGAGCTGTACTTCACCGACTGTCTGTGGCCAGCCTTCGATGAAGCGGAATTCGATCGGGCGCTGGCCGCCTATGCGCAACGCCAGCGCCGCTTCGGCCGCACGCCGGAACAAGTTGCCGCCGGTGCGGCGTGACCGCTGCCGCCTGCCCCCTGACGGAGCCCAAGCTGGATGTTACGCCAACGCGTCATCACTGCCATCGTGCTGCTGGCGTTGCTGTTGCCGGCACTGTTTTATCCGGACTCCAGCACTCCGTTTGCCGCGCTGACGTTGGTGCTGATGGGCGCGGCGGCCTGGGAGTGGGCCCGCCTGTGCGGGCTGGGCGACGGTGCGGCGCGCATCGGCGCGGGCGCGCTGGTGGTGCTGCTCGGGCTGGCGTGGTGGCGCAGCGACGGGGTGCCGTTGCCGGCCATCGCCTGGGTGGTGGCCACTGCGGCCTGGACGGCGGGGCTGGCGGGGGTGCTGGCGCGCGGCATTGACGCCTGGGGACGCTGGCCTCGGGGGCTGCGGCTGGCCCTAGGCTGGCTGGCGCTGGCGTTGGCGTGGTGGGCGCTGGTGCGGCTGCACGTCCTGGGCGTGGAGGTGTTGCTGGGTGTGCTGTTGCTGGTATGGGTGGCGGACATTGCCGCGTATTTCGGTGGGCGGGCGTGGGGACGGCGCAAACTCGCACCGCGCATCAGTCCGGGCAAGAGCTGGGAGGGGGCCCTGTGCGGCGCGTTGGCGGTGCTGCTGCTGGCGGCGGGGTGGGTCACCATCGCTCACGTCCAGGGCGGGGGATGGGCGCGGGGCTTCTACCCCCGCCTGTGGCAGGGCGGGGCGCTGGGCGCCGTGCTGTGGCTGGCGCTGCTGACGGGCCTAAGCGTCGCCGGGGATCTGTTTGAATCGCTCGTCAAACGCCAGGCCGGGGTGAAGGACTCCAGCGGCCTGCTGCCCGGCCACGGTGGCGTGCTGGACCGCATCGATGCGTTGTTGCCCGTGTTGCCGGCGGCCCTGGCGGCGCTGGCGTGGCAGGGAGGCCAGGGATGACGGGTGTACCGAGCCCGGCGGGGTCGTTGTTCCGTCAGCGGGTGGCGGTGCTCGGGGCCACCGGCTCCATTGGCACCAGCACGCTGGACGTGCTGGCGCGCCACCCTGAGCGCTTCGAAGTGGTGGCGCTGTCGGCCGCACGGCAGGTGCAGGCGCTGGCCGAGCTGTGCGCGCGCTTCCATCCGCGCTGGGCGGTGATCGAGGCGCCGCACGTGCCGGCGCTGCGCGCGGCGCTGGGCGAGCGGGGGGTGCAGGGCGTGGAGGTGCTGGCCGGGCCAGCCGGGCTGGAGGCGGTGGCCGCCGCGGACGAGGTCGATACCGTGATGGCCGCCATCGTCGGCGCGGCCGGGCTGGCGCCCTGTCTGGCCGCTGCGCGGGCTGGCAAACGGCTGCTGCTGGCCAACAAAGAGGCGCTGGTGGTTGGCGGTGAGGTCTTTTTGCAGGCCGTGCAGGCCGGCGGGGCGCTGCTGTTGCCGATCGACAGCGAGCACTCCGCGGTGTTTCAGGCGCTGCCCGATGACCGCCGCGGCTGGGCCACGCGGGTCGACAAGATCGTGCTGACGGCCTCGGGTGGGCCGTTTCGCACGCGCGATCCGGCCACGCTGGGTGAAGTCACCCCGCAGGAAGCCTGTGCACACCCCAACTGGGTGATGGGGCGCAAGATTTCGGTGGATTCCGCCACGATGATGAACAAGGCGCTGGAGGTCATCGAGGCACGCTACCTGTTTGGCTTTGCCCCCGAGCAGATCGAAGTCGTGATCCACCCGCAAAGTGTCGTGCACTCGATGGTGCAGTACCGCGACGGTTCGGTGGTGGCCCAGCTGGGCACACCCGATATGCGGGTGCCGATCGCCTACGGACTGAGCTGGCCCGAGCGCATCGCCTCGGGGGCTGCGCCGCTGGATTTCACGCGGCTGGCGGCCCTGACCTTCGAGGCGCCCGATCCAGCGCGTTTTCCGGGTCTGAGGCTGGCGTGGGAGGCGCTGCGCGCTCCGGCGGGGACCACGGCCGTGCTCAATGCCGCCAACGAGGAGGCAGTGGCGGCCTTTCTGGAAGGGCGGCTGCGGTTCGATCGCATCCACGCCGTCAACCGCGCCACGCTGGAGAGCTACGCGCCGCCGCGGCCGCAAGTGCTGGACGACCTGCTGACCATCGACCGCGAAGCCCGCGCCGTGGCGCAGGACTGGGTGCGCCGTCTCGGGCGTTGAAGACCCCGGCGCAGCGCGGTGTGCCGCTCCATGCCACACTAGCGTGCATGTTGACCGTTGTGGCGTTTTTGGTGGCCATCGCGATCCTGATCGCGGTGCATGAATGGGGGCACTACCGCATGGCGGTGGCCTGTGGTGTGCCGGTGCTGCGGTTTTCGATCGGATTCGGGCGCCCGCTGCTGCGCTGGCGCAACCGGGCAGGCACCGAATTCGTGCTGGCCGTCTTGCCGTTGGGCGGCTACGTGCGCATGCTGGATGGACGGGAGGGTCCGGTGCCACCCGAGCAGCGCCCGCTGGCCTTCGATGCCCAGCCGCTGGTCAAGCGCGCGGCCATCGTGGCAGCAGGGCCAGCGGCCAACTTGCTGTTGGCGGTGCTGCTGTATGCCTTCGTGGCCTGGTGGGGGGTAGAGCAGCCCGAGCCGGTGGTGGGCTCCCCGGTGGCGGGCTCGCTGGCCGAAGCCGCCGGCCTGCGAGCGGGCGACCGGGTGGTGGCGGTGAAACAGGACGAGGCCGATGATCCACGACCGGTGCGTTCATTTGACGAACTGCGCTGGCAGCTGACGCAAGCCACGCTGCAGCGGCGCGATCTGACCTTGCTGCTTGGCGACGTGCAGGGTCTGGCGCAGCGACGCATCACCCTGCCGCTGGCGCAGCTGCAGGCGCGCGACATGGACGCTGCGCTGTGGGAGCGCATCGGCATCGTGGCGCCGTGGTCGGCTCCGGTGGTCGGATCCGTGATGCCCGATGGTGCGGCGGCCCAGGCTGGTTTGCGCCCGGGTGACCGTGTACTGGCCGTGGACGGCCGTCCGGTGGAGGATGCCGCCCAGTTGCGCGCGTGGATCCGCGCGGCGGCCGACGCGCAAGGCCAGGTGCGCCCGCAGCAGTGGCGCCTCAGCCGCGACGGCCAGGTGCTGGAGCTGACGGTCACGCCGCGCGCCGAGCGCCGTGACCAGGCTTGGGTCGGCCGTGTGGGGGCGCAGATTGGCACCACACCGACCCTGACGGTGGTGGCGCACGAGCCGTTGCAGGCGCTGGCGCACGGCGTGCAGCGCACGTGGGAGGTCGCGGCCCTGTCGTTGCGCATGCTCGGGCGCATGCTCATCGGGCAGGCGTCGCTGCAGCAGCTCAGCGGCCCGCTGACGATTGCTGACTATGCCGGCCAATCGGCCGCGATGGGGGGCCTGGCGTTCGTGTCGTTTCTGGCGCTGGTCAGTGTCAGCCTCGGGGTGTTGAACCTGCTGCCGTTGCCGGTCTTGGACGGGGGGCACCTGATGTATTATCTGTGGGAGGCGGTGGTCGGACGGCCGCCGTCGCAGGTATGGATGGAGCGGCTGCAACGCGCCGGTGTGGGACTGCTGGCAGCGTTGATGTCGCTGGCCCTCGTCAACGATCTGATCCGGCTGTTCGGCTAGTGTCTGCACAGCCACCGATTCCAAGCGCATGAAACACCCATCCAAGCGCGCCTGGCGCGCCCGCGCCGGCCTGTGGCTGGCCACCCTGGCGGCTGCCCTGCCGGCCTGGGCCGTGGAGCCTTTCACCGTTGGCGACATCCGCGTCGAGGGTCTGCAGCGGGTGGAGCCGGGAACGGTGTTGGCCTCGCTGCCGTTTCGGGTCGGTGACCGCTACACCGACGAGCAGGGGGCCGCGGCGATTCGGGCCCTGTTTGGCCTCGGATTGTTCTCCGACGTACGCCTGCAGATCGACGGCAACGTGCTGGTGGTCATCGTCGAAGAGCGGCCGACGGTGGCCGAGGTCAGCTTCACCGGGGTCAAGGAGTTCGACAACGAGGTGCTGCGCAAGGCGTTGCGCGACATCGGGCTGACCGAGGGGCGCCCGTTCGACCGGGCGTTGGCCGACCGTGCCGAGCAGGAGCTCAAGCGCCAGTACCTCAACCGCAGCATGTACGCGGTGCAGGTCACCACCACCGTTACGCCGGTCGAGCGCAACCGTGTCAACCTCAACTTCAACGTCGTTGAAGGCGACGTCACCAAGATTCGCGAGATCCGCATCGTTGGTGCCCAGGCCTTTTCCGAAAAGACGCTGCTGGATCTGTTCGATCTGGACACTGGCGGTTGGCTGAGCTGGTACACCAAAAGCGACCGCTATTCACGCGCCAAGCTCAACGCCGATCTGGAGACACTGCGCTCGTACTACCTTACGCGCGGGTTTCTGGAATTTCGCATCGACTCCACGCAGGTGGCGCTGTCGCCGGACAAGACCTCGCTGGCGTTGACGATCCACATCACCGAGGGACAGCGCTTCGTTGTCTCGGCAGTGCGGCTGGAGGGAGATTTCCTCGGCCGGGACGAGGAGTTCAAGGCCCTGGTCAAGATTCGCGCCGGCCAGCCGTACAACGCCGACGAGGTGGAGCAGACCGTCAAGGCCTTCACCGACCACTATGGCCAGTTCGGCTATGCCTTCGCGCGCGTGGAAGCCATCCCGGAAATCGACCGCGAGCGCAACCTGGTGGCACTGGTGCTGCGCGGCGAGCCGTCGCGCCGGGCCTATGTGCGCCGCATCCAGATCGAGGGCAACCACCGCACGCGCGACGAGGTGATCCGGCGCGAGTTTCGCCAGCTCGAATCCGCGTGGTACGACAGTGACAAGATTCGCCTGTCGCGCGACCGGGTGGACCGGCTGGGCTTTTTCACCGAAGTCACGATCGACACCCAGGAAGTGCCCGGGGCGCCGGACCAGGTCGACCTGATCGTCAAGGTGACCGAAAAGCCCACCGGCAACCTCACGCTGGGGGCCGGCTATTCGCAGGCCGAAAAGCTGTCGCTGCTGGCCGGCATCCAGCAGGAGAACGTGTTTGGCACCGGCAACTATCTGGGGCTGAACCTCAACACCAGCAAGTTCAACCGCCAGCTGGTGCTGTCGACCACCAATCCGTACTTCACCGACGACGGCATCTCGCGCAGCTTTGATCTGTACTACCGTACCACGCGGCCGCTGGATGTGCAGGATGGCGACTACCGCCTCGTGACCCCGGGGGTCAGCGTGCGTTTCGGTGTGCCGTTTACCGAGGTCGATACGGTGTTCTTCGGCATCGGTGTGGAGCAGACCCGGATCGAGCCGGGCAACCGCATGCCGGTGGCTTACAACGACTTCATCCAGCAGTTCGGCGACTCGCCGCTGTCGGTGCCGCTGACGGTGGGCTGGGCGCGCGACGAGCGTGACAGCGCGCTGGTGCCCACGCGCGGGATGCTGCGCCGCCTCAATGGTGAGCTGGGCGTGGCCGGCGATACCCGCTACATCAAAGCCAGCGCGCAGGTGCAGCAGTACCTGCCGTTGAACAAGAAATTTACGCTGGCGTTCAATGCCGAAGTGGGCTGGGCCCACGGCCTGGGCGGCAAGCCGGTGCCGCTGTTCAAGCATTTCTATGGCGGCGGTTTGGGCTCGGTGCGCGGCTTCGAGCAGGGCACGCTGGGGGCCACCAGCGCGATTGTCGGCAGCAGCGATCGCGCCTACCTCGGTGGCACCAAGATGGTGCTGCTCAACACCGAGCTGATTGCGCCATTTCCCGGTGCTGGCAACGACCGCACGCTGCGCATGTTCGGCTTTTTCGACGTCGGCAACGTTTTTGCCCCGCAGCAAAAATTCACGCTCTCCGATCTGCGGGCCTCGGCGGGTGTGGGCATCAGCTGGATCTCCCCCGTGGGCCCGCTTAGAATTGCGTTTGCCAAGCCCGTGCGCAAGCAGGCTGGCGACAAGACGCAGACCGTGCAATTCCAGATCGGTACCGCATTCTGATGATATTCAATGTCCCTACCCGAGGCGCCCGCTGGTTGGTTGCGGCCGCCATTGCCACCACATCGGTTGCCACGCTGGCCCAGGATTTCAAGATCGGCTTTGTCAGCACCGAGCGCATCCTGCGCGACTCCAACGCCGCCAAGGCGGCGCAGACCCGGCTGGAGCAGGAGTTCGGCCGTCGCGAGCGCGAGATCGAAGCGTTGGGCAACCAGCTGCGTCAGGCCACCGAGAAGTTCGAAAAGGATGCTCCGACGCTGTCGGAAACCCAGCGTGCCAGCCGCCAGCGCCAGATCGCCGAGCTGGAGCGTGATTTCCAGCGCCGCCGGCGCGAATTCCAGGAAGATCTGGCCCAGCGCCGCAACGAGGAGTTGCAGCAGGTCATCGAGCGCGCCAACCGCGTGATCCGCCAGATCGCCGAGAGCGAGAAGTACGATCTGATCCTGCAGGAGGCGGTCTACATCGCGCCCAAGCACGACATCACCGACAAGGTGATTCAGGGCCTGAACAACGCTCGCTGACGGCGGGCTGGCTGTCGCGCGCCGATGGCGTCTACCCCCGCCGCTTCCCGCACCGCCGTCCCCAGCGGGGTCACCCTGGCCGAGCTGGTGCAGGCTTTGGGGGGGCAGCCGCAGGGGGCCAGCCAGCGGCAGGTGCACCGCATCGCACCGCTTCCCGATGCCGATGAGACCGCGCTGTCATTTGTGGCGCACGCACGCTATCGCCCCCAGCTGGCGGCCAGCCGCGCCGGCGTCGTGATCGTGCCGCCAGAGCTGGCGCAGGCTGCGCTGGCACGCCCAGCCCCCCCCGACGGCGGGTGGGCCGCTTGGGTGACGCCGGACCCCTATGCGTTGTTGGCGGCGTTGACCCGCTGGTGGCGCGTGCATCGGCAGCCGCGGCCTGCCACCCAGGGGGTGCACCCGACCGCATGGATCGCACCCGGGGCGCGCGTGCATCCAACGGCTCGCATCGGCCCCTTTGCCGTGGTGGAAGAGGGCGCCGAGATCGGCGCCGGGGCCGAGCTCGGCGCGCACGCGGTGGTGCAGGCCGGGGCCCGCGTGGGGCCGGGGACCCGGCTGGGGCCGCATGTGGTGCTGGGTTACGACTGCTGCATCGGGGCGCGTGGGCTGGTGCATGGCGGCACCGTGATCGGCGCCGATGGCTTCGGTTTTGCCCCCGTCCCGCTGCCGGACGGCAGTGGGCGGCGCTGGGACAAGATCGAGCAGCTGGGGGCGGTGGTCATCGGCGATGACGTCGAAATCGGCGCCAATTGCTGCATCGACCGTGGCGCGTTGGGCGACACCGTGCTGCAAGACGGGGTCAAGCTGGACAATCTGATCCAGATCGGCCACAACGTGCGGGTGGGGCGCCACACGGCGATGGCCGGCTGTGTGGGCGTGGCCGGCTCGGCGCGCATCGGGGCGTTCTGCACGCTGGGTGGGGGGGCGATCGTGCTCGGGCACCTGGAGCTGGCCGATCACGTGCACATCTCGGCCGCCTCGGTGGTGATGCGCTCCATCCTGCAGCCTGGGCAGTACAGCGGCATCTTTCCGATCGACGACAATCGCGCCTGGGAGAAGAACGCCGCCACGCTGCGTCAACTGCACGCGCTGCGCGAGCGCCTCAAGGCCCTGGAACGACGCATGACGACATGATGGACATCCACCAGATCCTCAAGCAACTGCCGCACCGCTATCCGATCCTGCTGGTCGACCGCGTGCTGGAGTTGCACAAGGGCGCCTCGATCCGGGCGCTGAAAAACGTCACGATCAACGAGCCAGTGTTCACCGGGCATTTTCCGCACCGGCCGGTGTTTCCGGGCGTGCTGATGCTGGAGGCGCTGGCGCAGACGGCAGCACTGCTGGCGTTTGCGACGCTGGAGGTCACCCCGGACGACAAGACCGTGTACTATTTTGCCGGCATCGATGCGGCGCGCTTCAAGCGGCCAGTGGAGCCTGGCGACCAGCTCGTGATGGACGTGGCGCTGCAGCGCATGAAAGCCGGCATCTTCAAGTTTGGTGCCACGGCCCGGGTCGGCGACGAGATTGCCTGCGAAGCCGAGCTGATGTGCACGATGCGCAGCATTGCCTGACGACGCGCCGCTTCTGTCTCCATGGCCCGCATCCATCCGACCGCGCTGGTCGACCCCCGTGCCGAGCTCGACGAGGACGTCGACATCGGCCCCTACACCGTCATCGGCCCGCATGTGCGCATCGGTGCCGGCACCACGGTCGGGGCGCACTGCGTGCTCGACGGCCACACGACGATTGGGCGCCACAACCGCATCTATCCGTTCGTCAGCCTTGGGCTGGCCAACCAGGACAAGAAATACCGCGGTGAGCCGTGCCAGCTCGTCATCGGAGACCGCAACACCATCCGCGAGTACAGCACCTACCATGTGGGCACCGTGCAGGGCGGAGGGGTCACGCGTCTGGGCGATGACAATTGGATGATGGCCTACACCCATCTGGCCCACGACTGTATCGTGGGCAGCCACACGATTTTTGCCAACAACGCGCAGCTGGCGGGTCATGTCCAGGTGGGCGATTGGGCGATTCTCGGGGGGTTTACGGTCGTGCACCAGTTCGTGCGCATCGGCGCGCACGCCATGACCGCCATGTGCGCACTGCTGTTTGCCGATGTGCCGCCGTTCGTGATGGCGCAAGGTCAGCCGGCGCAGGCACGCTCGATGAACTACGAAGGGCTGCGTCGACGCGGCTTCAGCGCCCAGCGCCTGGCCGCCGTCAAGGCCATGCACAAGGCGCTGTACCGGCAAGGGCTGACGCTGGCCCAGGCGCTGCAGCGCATGGAGGCGTTGGCGGCAACGCACCCCGAGGCCGCGGCCGATGTGGCGCTGATGCGTGACTTTCTGGCCGGAGTCGACCCGCAGCGCGGTATCGTGCGCGCACGCCGCGCAGACGACTGAATGGATGCAGCGACGATGCCTGATGCGCCGACGTCTGCTCCAGGCAGATCTGCCTGGCTGGCGCTGGTGGCTGGCGAAGCCTCGGGTGATCTGCTGGCCGCGCAGCTGCTGCACGGTTTGCGGCAGCGCTGGGCGGGGCTGCGCGCGGCCGGCATCGGTGGCCCGGCGCTGGTGGCGCAGGGGTTGGAGGCCTGGTGGCCCAGCGACAAGCTGGCCGTGCGCGGCTATGTCGAGGTGCTGCGGCATTACCGCGAGATCGTGGGCATCCGGCGCCGCCTGCGCGCGCGTCTGCTGGCGCAACGCCCGGCGCTGTTTCTGGGCGTCGATGCGCCCGACTTCAACCTGGCGTTGGAGGCCGATCTGCGCGCCGCCGGCATTCCCACGGCGCATTTCGTGGCACCCGCCATCTGGGCCTGGCGCCCCGAGCGGGTCGAGCTGATCCGCCGCGCCTGCGATCACGTGCTGTGCCTTTTCCCGTTTGAGCCGGCGTTGTTGGCCGAACACGGCGTGCCGGCCACCTATGTGGGGCACCCGCTGGCGGCCGTGATTCCTGAGCAGCCCGATCAGGCCGGCGCGCGCCAGCAGTGGGGGCTGCCAGCCGATGCCCGCGTGGTGGCGCTGTTGCCGGGCAGCCGGCGTGCCGAAATCGACCATCTGCTGCCGCGTTTTCTGGCCGCGGCAGACAGGATGCGCCGCGAGCAGCCGTCGTTGCAGTTCGTGTTGCCGGCAGTGCCGGCGCTGCAGGCCCTCATTCGCGCGCAGGTCGCGGCCAGTCCGGTGGCCGCGTGCGTGCGGGTGCTGCCCGGTGCGTCGCATGCTGCGTTGGCAGCCTGTGATGTGGCCTTGGTGGCCAGCGGGACGGCCACGCTGGAGGCGGCCTTGTTCAAGCGGCCGATGGTGATCGCCTACCACATGCACCGGCTGTCCTGGCTCATCACACGGCGCAAGATGCGCCAGCCCTGGGTCGGGCTGCCCAACATCCTGTGCGGCGAGTGGGTGGTGCCCGAGTTGCTGCAAGACGATGCCACCCCGGCTGCGTTGGCCCAGGCGACGCTGGCCTGGCTTGACGAGGGGCCCGGGGCCCAGGCCCGGCGGGTGGCGTTGCAGCAACGCTTTGCACGCTTGCACGCCGAGCTCAAGCGCGACACCGTGGCCCTGGCTGCGCAGGCGCTGCAGCCGTTGTGGCAGCGGGGGGGCGGGGCATGAGGCGGCGGTCTGTCGCTGCGCCTGCGCAGCGGTCGCTGTGGGCAGAGTCGGTGGACAGCGACATGCGGGTGGCAGGGGTCGATGAGGCCGGCCGGGGGCCGTTGGCAGGGCCGGTGGTGGCCGCGGCGGTGGTGCTCGATCCGGCGCGGCCGATCGAGGGACTGGCCGACTCCAAGGTGCTGTCGGCGCGGCAGCGCCTCGAACTGGAGGCCCGCATCCGCGCCGAAGCGCTGGCGGTGGGGGTGGGGCAGGCCTCGGTGGAGGAAATCGACCGGCTCAACATCCTGCAGGCCACGCTGCTGGCGATGCAGCGGGCGGTGGCGGCGCTGACGGTGCCGCCGCAGCGGGTGTTGGTGGATGGCAACCAGCTGCCGCGACTGGCGGTGCCTGCGCAGGCCGTGGTGCGGGGCGATGCGACGGTGGCGGCCATCGCCGCGGCCTCGATCGTGGCCAAAGTCGTGCGCGATCGCTGGATGGACGAGCTGCACCGCCAGCACCCGGTTTATGGCTTCGACCGCCATCGCGGCTATCCGACCGCGCAGCATTTGCACGCGCTGCGCATGCACGGTCCGACGCCCTGGCACCGGCGCAGTTTTGCCCCGGTGCAGCAGGCTGCCGCTGCCAGGCTCAGTCGGGACGCGTCATGACCGCCACCGACGACGGCGTGATCGTCTCGCGCGACAACCCGCGCTTCAAGCGCCTGCGCCGGCTGGTGCAGGAGGCTGCGGCCTACCGGCGCGACGGCGCGGTCTGGATCGAAGGGGACCACCTGCTGCGCGCGTTGCTGCAACAGGGGCTGCGCCCGCAGGCGGTGGTCCTCACGCCCCAGGCCGAGCCGTTGTGGCGGCAGGTGCGCGCCGAAGCCGGTCTGGGCGGACCGCCGCTGCCGGTGTGGCGCTTGAGTCCGACCTTGATGGCCGAACTGAGTCAGCTGGCGTCGCCGGCTGCGCTGGCTGCGCTGTGGGCTCTGCCTCCTGCGCCACCGATGCTGCCGGAGGTGGCCACGGTGGTGCTGGACCGGCTGCAGGATCCGGGCAACGTCGGCTCGATCCTGCGCAGCGCTGCGGCGCTTGGGTTTGGGCAGGTGCTGGCGCTGCAGGGCACGGCCGCGCTGTGGGCGCCCAAGGTGCTGCGGGCGGGCATGGGAGCGCACTTTGCGCTGCGCCTGCTGGAGGGCGTGACACTGCCGATGCTGCGCACGCTGCGGGTGCCGCTGTTGGCCACCAGCGCGCACCAGGGGCAGTGGTTGCACCGCAGCACGCTGCCGTGGCCCTGCGCGTGGGTGTTCGGCCACGAGGGGCAGGGGGTGCGCGCCGAGCTGCTGGCCCACGCGGCGCAGACCGTGCGCATCATCCAGCCGGGGGGCCAGGAGTCGCTCAACGTCGCGGCCGCCGCCGCGATCTGCCTGCACGCCAGTGCCAGCGCGGTGTTCGATCCAGCTGGTTCTGTTGCACCGCAATAGCGGTCTTGGCGGACCGCTATAATCAAAAAGTTTATCCTGCCCCCGCAAAGGCGCGCGCCGTTACCCCTGGGGGGTGCCGGCAGGCGCAACCTGCGGCGGGCGGCGTCTCATGCGCTTTCCCGGAGTTTCGCACCGTGTTTCCCGTCCCCGCACCCGCCTTGCTCGCGCTTGCAGACGGCACGGTCTTTGAAGGGGTGTCGATCGGGGTGCCCGGTCGCACCGTCGGCGAAGTGGTGTTCAACACCGCCATCACCGGCTATCAGGAAATCCTCACCGATCCGAGTTACCGGCAACAGCTGGTGACCTTGACGTACCCGCACATCGGCAACGTTGGGGTCAACGACGAGGACGTGGAGTCCGGCGCCGTGCAGGCCGCCGGCCTGATCATCAAAGACCTGCCCCCGCTGCACTCCAATTTCCGTGCCCAGCGCTCGTTGGGTGACGATTTGCGGCGTGCGCGCCTGGTGGCCATCGCCGGCATCGATACGCGGGCGCTGACGCGCCGCCTGCGCGAGCACGGCGCGCAAAACGGTGCCATCGTCGCGCTGCGTGAGGGAGAAGCCATCACCGACGCGCTGCGTGCCGAGGCTGTTGCGGCCGCGCGCCAGGCACCCAGCATGGCCGGGCTCGATCTGGCCCAGGTCGTCAGCACCGCGCAGCCCTATGAGTGGACCGAAACCGAGTGGCGCCTGCAGCGCGCCGACGGTTCATCCGGCTACGGGCGTCTGGCCCAGCCGCGCTGGCACGTGGTGGCCTACGACTTTGGGGTCAAGCGCAACATCCTGCGCATGTTGGCCGAGCGTGGCTGCCGCGTCACGGTGGTGCCGGCGCGCACGCCCGCAGCGCAGGTGCTGGCGTTGCAGCCCGATGGTGTGTTTCTCTCCAACGGACCGGGCGATCCTGAGCCGTGCGACTACGCGATCACGGCGGCGGCGCAGATCATCGAGCGCGGCGTGCCGACCTTTGGCATTTGCCTCGGACACCAGATCATGGCGCTGGCCAGCGGCGCGCGCACGTTCAAGATGAAGTTTGGCCACCACGGCGCCAACCACCCGGTCAAAGACCTCGACAGCGGACGGGTCAGCATCACCAGCCAGAACCATGGCTTTGCCGTGGACGAAGCCAGCCTGCCGCCTACGCTGCGCGCGACGCACGTCAGCCTGTTCGATGGGACGCTGCAGGGCATCGCGCGCACCGACCGGCCTGCGTTTGGCTTCCAGGGCCATCCGGAAGCCAGTCCAGGGCCGCACGACATCGCCTATCTGTTCGACCGCTTCGTCGATCTGATGCAGGCCGCTCGCGGTGCCTGAGCCGCCACGATCGCCGACGAACGCTGCGCGCCACCCGACCATGCTGGGCATCACCGATCTGACCACCTTCGTCCTCGGCACGATCGTCATCGTGCTGCTGCCGGGGCCCAATTCGATGTACGTGCTGTCGGTGGCCTCGCGCCAGGGAGTCAAGCGCGGCTACCAGGCGGCCTGCGGGGTGTTCGTCGGTGACACCATTCTGATGGCGTTGTCGGCCGCGGGGCTGGCGTCGGTGCTGGCGGCGCATGCCTGGCTGTTCATGGCGATCAAGTATGCGGGCGCGGCTTACCTGGCCTGGATCGGTCTGGGGCTGCTGCGTGGGGCCTGGGGCAGCTGGCGTGCGGCCCCGTCCGGGCCGAGACGCGCAGGCGCCGTGGATCCTCCCAGCGAGCCGGTGGCCGGCGTGGGAGGGGGGCGCGCGGCCGCAGCAAGCCCCTTCCGCCGTGCGCTGGCCATCAGCCTGCTCAATCCGAAGGCGATCTTTTTTTTCATTTCCTTTTTCGTGCAGTTCGTGGATCCTGCCTACCCCTGGCCGGCGCTGAGTTTCGTCGTGCTGGGGGCTATCGTGCAGGTGGCCAGCGCGCTGTACCTGAGTGCCCTGATCTTGGCCGGTGACCGGCTGGCGCAAGCGTTTCGCGCACGCCGCCAGCTGGCCGCGCTGCTCAACGCCGTCGTGGGCGGGCTGTTCATCGGCTTCGGGGTGCGCCTGGCGCGCGCCGCCTCCCCCTGACGGAGGCCATCGCCTGCTCCCACCTGGCTCGACTCTGACATCATGCCCAAGCGACAAGACCTTCACAGCATCCTGATCATCGGCGCTGGACCGATCGTCATCGGCCAGGCGTGCGAGTTCGACTACTCCGGCGTGCAGGCCTGCAAGGCGCTGCGCGAGGAGGGCTACCGCGTCATCCTGATCAACAGCAATCCGGCCACGATCATGACCGACCCGGCCACGGCCGATGCGGTCTACATCGAGCCGATCACCTGGCAGACGGTCGAAAAAATCATCGCCAAGGAGCGCCCCGACGCCATCCTGCCGACGATGGGGGGCCAGACCGCGCTGAACTGCGCGCTGGATCTATGGCGCCACGGCGTGCTGCAGCGCTACGGTTGCGAGCTGATCGGCGCACGCCCCGAGGCCATCGACAAGGCCGAGGACCGGCAAAAGTTCAAGGAAGCGATGACGCGCATCGGGCTGGAGTCGGCGCGCTCGGGCATTGCGCACAGCCTGGAGGAAGCCTGGGCGGTGCAGCGCACGGTGGGTTTTCCCTGTGTGATCCGGCCCAGTTTTACGCTCGGCGGCACCGGCGGCGGCATCGCCTACAACCCCGAGGAATTCGAGACCATCTGCAAGCGCGGGTTGGAAGCTTCCCCCACCTCGGAGCTGCTGATCGAGGAGTCGCTGGTCGGCTGGAAAGAATTCGAGATGGAGGTGGTGCGCGACAAGGCCGACAACTGCATCATCGTCTGCTCGATCGAAAACCTCGACCCGATGGGGGTGCACACCGGC
>JANWZF010000304.1 GCA_025054905.1 Tepidimonas sp. | reverse complement strand
CCACGTCATCGTCCAAACGGATCGCCATGAAGCGCACTTACCAGCCCTCCAAAGTCCGCCGCGCCCGCACGCACGGTTTTCTCGTGCGCATGAAGACCCGCGGGGGCCGCAAGGTCATCAACGCCCGCCGCGCCAAGGGCCGCAAGCGCCTGGCCGTCTGACGCAGCGCGCTGCCGCGGTGGCTTGCGTGCCGGCTGCCTCGCCTGCCCGAGTCGTGCAGCCGCTGCGCCGCAAAGCGCAGTTCGAGGCGGTGCTGGCCACCCCCCCGATGGTGCAGTCGGGCCACTTTGCCGTACACGGGCTGCTGGGGTCCGTGGGTCAGGCGCCGTCGGCGCTGTTCGGCTCCCCCGGCCCATGGCTCGGTTTGGTCGTGCCGCGCCGCTGGGCGCGGCGTGCCGTCACGCGCAACCTGATCAAGCGCCAGGCGCGGGCCGTGGCTGCCGAGCTGGGGCTGCCCCCCGGGGCATGGGTGCTGCGCCTGAAGCGCGGCTGGCCGACGAGCGAGTTTCCCAGCGCCGCCTCTGCCGCGCTGCGCCGCGCCGTGCGCGCCGAACTGCTGCAGCTGCTCGGCCAGCGCCTGCCTCAGCGGCTGGCCACCGGGGGACGCCCATGACAGGGCTGACCTCGGCGTGGCGGCGGTGGCCGCAACGGCTGTTGATCGCCCTGGTGCAAGCCTACCGCCTGCTGCTGAGCCCCTGGCTGGGCTCGGCGTGCCGTTTTGAGCCCACCTGCTCGGCCTACGCGTTGCAGGCCCTGCAGCAACACGGGGCGCTGGGCGGCAGCTATCTGGCGGCGCGGCGCATCGTGCGCTGCCATCCCTGGTGCGCAGGCGGGCACGACCCGGTGCCGGCCCACCTCCCGCGCCTGTTCCGGTGGCAGGCGCCCTCTCCCTCTTCCGATCCCCCAACGACGTCATGAACGACATCCGCCGCTCCATCCTGTGGGTGATCTTCGGTTTTTCCCTGATCCTGCTGTGGGACCGCTGGCAGGTGCACCACGGGCAGCCGGCCACGTTCTTCCCCTCCACCCCGCCGAAGGCCACCGCGCCAGCCGCTGCGCCAGGCCAGCCCTCCGCCGCCGCGGTGCCGCAGCCGGCGGCCGCATCGGCGGCCAGCGTACCGGCCGCCCCCAGCACGCCCGTGCCGCGCCAGCGCACCACCGTGCGCACCGATGTGCTGGAGCTGGTGATCGACAGCGAGGGGGCCACGATCGCCCAGGCGCGGCTGCTCAAGCACGCCACCGAAACCGGCAAGGCCCTGCGCCAGTCGTTCACGCCGCTGACGCTGCTGACCGACGATGGACAGCGGCTGTACGTGGCGCAGTCCGGCCTGATCGGCGAAGGTCGGGCGGCCCCGACGCACAAGACGCCGATGCGCCTGGTCGCCCCCGCCGGGAGCACCGCGTTGCAGCTGGCCGATGGGCAGACGCAGCTGGAGCTCGTCTTTGAATCGGAGCCGGTGGACGGCGTGGTGCTGCGCAAGCGCATCGGTCTGCAGCGCGGCAGCTACGTGCTGGACGTGCAGCACGAGGTGATCAACACCGCGGCCACCCCGGTGCGCGTGCGGCCGTACCAGCAGCTGCTGCGCGACGGCCTGAAAGCGGGCAGCGAAACGCCGTTTTATTCCACCTTCACCGGACCGGCGGTCTACAGCAGCGCAGGCAAATACCAGAAGGTCGAGTTTGCCGACATCGACAAGGGCAAGGTCGCGATCCAGCGCCAGGCCCAGGACGGCTACGTGGCCATGGTGCAGCATTATTTTTTTAGCGCCTGGCTGCTGCCCGAAGGGCTGGAGCGCGAGAACTACGTGCGCCGCGTGGACAACCTGTACGCGGTCGGCCAGATCGGCCCCGTGCTGGAGGTGGCTGCCGGCGCCACGCAGAGCAGCCGCGCCCGCCTGGTGATCGGCCCGCAGGAAGAAAAAGTGCTGGAACAGCTGGCCCCAGGGCTGGAGCTGGTCAAGGACTACGGCTGGCTGACCATCCTGGCCAAGCCGCTGTACTGGCTGCTGGAAAAAATCCACGGCCTGGTGGGCAACTGGGGCTGGGCCATCGTGCTGCTGGTGGTGCTGATCAAGGCGGCGTTTTACTGGCTCAACGCCAGCGCTTACCGCAGCATGGCCAAGATGAAGGCGATCAACCCGCGCATCATGGAAATGCGCGAGCGCCTCAAGGACAAGCCGCAGCTGATGCAGCAGGAAATGATGCGCCTGTACCGCGAGGAAAAGGTCAATCCGCTGGGCGGCTGTCTGCCGATCCTGATCCAGATCCCGGTGTTCATCGCCTTGTACTGGGTGCTGCTGGCCAGCGTGGAAATGCGCAACGCCCCCTGGATCGGCTGGATCGAGGACCTGTCCTCGCCCGACCCCTATTACGTGCTGCCGCTGGTGATGACGCTGACCACCATCGTGCAGACCGCGCTCAACCCCCTGCCGCCCGATCCGCTGCAGGCCAAGATGATGTGGCTGATGCCGCTGATCTTCAGCGTGATGTTTTTCTTCTTCCCCGCCGGGCTGGTGCTGTACTGGATCGTCAACAACGTGCTGACGATTGCCCAGCAGGCCTACATCAACCACTCGATGGGGGTACCGCTGAAGTTCAACCTGCCCTCGTTCAAGTAAGGGGGCCGCGATGCTGCCGCGCCATGATGAGCCGATCGTGGCCGTGGCCACGGCGCCGGGTCGCGGCGCGGTGGGCATCGTGCGCCTGAGCGGCCGCGGTCTGGCCGCCCTGCACGAACCGCTGCTGGGCCGCGCGCTCAAGCCCCGGCACGCGCACTACGGGCCGCTGCGGGCGGCCGATGGCACGGCGCTGGACCACGGCATCGCGCTGTGGTTTCCGGCGCCGCACTCCTACACCGGCGAAGACGTGCTGGAGCTGCAGGCGCACGGCGGGCCGGTGCTGCTGCAACTGCTGGTGCAGCGCTGCCTGCAGGCCGCCGCCGAGATCGACCCGCGCAGCGGACGGGCACGCCTGCCGGGTTTGCGGCTGGCGCAGCCGGGCGAATTCACCGAACGCGCCTTTCTGAACGGCAAGCTCGACCTGGCGCAGGCCGAGGCAGTGGCCGACCTGATCGACGCCAGCACCGAAGCCGCCGTGCGCAGCGCCGCGCGCTCGCTGGCCGGGGCGTTTTCGCAGGCGGTGCAGGCGCTGCACGAGGCGCTGGTACAGCTGCGCCTGCTGGTGGAAGCCACGCTGGACTTCCCTGAAGAAGACATCGACACCCTGCAACGCGCCGACGTCGCTGGCCAGCTCCAGGCGCTGCAGCAGCGGCTCGATGCGGTGCTGGCCCGCACCCGCCAGGGCGCGCTGCTGCGCGAAGGCCTGCAGGTGGTCATCGCCGGCCAGCCCAACGCCGGCAAGAGCTCGCTGCTCAACGCGCTGGCCCAGGCCGAAGTGGCCATCGTGACGCCGATTGCGGGCACCACGCGCGATGTGCTGCAGCAGGCGATCCAGGTTGAGGGCGTGCCGCTGCACGTGATCGACACCGCCGGGCTGCGTGAGGGGGCGCAGGTCGATGAGGTCGAGCGCCTGGGTATCGAGCGCGCCTGGCACCGCATCGAGCAGGCCGATGCGGTGCTGTTCGTGCACGATTTGACGCGCGCGGCCGATCCGGCCTACCGCGCCGGCGACGCTGCCATCGCCGCGCAGCTGCACCAGCGCCTGCCCCCCCGCGTGCCGGTGCTGCCGGTGTGGAACAAATGCGACGCCGTGGGACTGCCCCCCGGGGTGCACGACGACGGCGGCATGCGCCTGTCGGCGCGCAGCGGCGCGGGGCTGGAGCTGCTGCGCCAGCGCCTGCTGCAGGAGGTGGGGTTTGAGGCCGCCACTGCCGAGGGCCTCTACAGCGCGCGCCAGCGGCACGTACAGGCGCTGCAGCAGGTGCGCACGCACCTGCAGGCCGCCGCCGAGCACTGGAGCCAACCCCAGCCGGCCTTGGAGCTGCTGGCCGAGGAATTGCGCCTGGCGCAGGAGGCGCTGGGCCGCATCACCGGCACGTTCGGCGCCGAGGATCTGCTGGGCGCCATCTTTACGCGTTTTTGCATCGGCAAATGACGATCCCGGACACGACCCTGGCCCGGCGCGGGCCCCGCCCCAGCCAGCGCGCGCAGGCCGTGGCGCCCTTTTGGGTGATGCAGGTGGCCGAGGAAGCCGCCGCGCTGGCGCGCGACCCGGCGCCCGGGGCGCCACGGCTGCTGAAGCTCAACATCGGCGAGCCCGACGTCGGCGCCCCCGAAGCGGTGCGCGCCGCCGCCGAGCAGGTGCTGCGCGCAGGGCGCACCGCCTACACCCCGGCCCTGGGCATCGAGCCGCTGCGCGCGGCCATCGCCGACTGGTACCGCCAGCGCTGGGGGCTGGCGGTGGAGCCGCGGCGCATCGCCGTGACCGCCGGTGCCTCGGCCGCGCTGCAGCTGGCCAGCCTGGCGCTGTTTGACGTCGGCGACGAAGTGCTGCTGCCCGACCCGTGCTACCCGTGCAACCGCCAGATCCTGACCAGCCTGGGTGTGCAGGCCACGCTGCTGCCGACCACGGCCGCCACGCGCTACCAGCCCAGCGCCGGGCAGATCGAAGCCGCCTGGGGCGCGCGCACGCGCGGCGTGATGCTGGCCAGCCCGTCCAACCCGACCGGCACCGCGATCGCGCCTGCGGCACTGCACGCGGCGCTGCAGGCGGTGCGCCGCCGCGGGGGGGCCCTCGTGGTGGACGAAATCTACCTGGGCTTGACCTTCGACGCACACGCTGCGCAGCCCGCGCTGGCGCTGGGTGAGGATGTCATCAGCGTCAACAGCTTTTCCAAATACTGGGGCATGACCGGCTGGCGGCTAGGCTGGCTGGTGCTGCCGACGGCGCTGGTGGAACCGGTGGAGCGGCTGGCGCAAAACCACGCCATCTGCGCCAGCGCCGTGGCCCAGCACGCGGCGCTGGCGTGCTTTGAACCCGCCACGCTGGCCGCATGCGAGCAGCGCCGCGCCGTGTACGCGCAGCGGGCGCAGCGCTTTGCCGCCGGACTGCAGGCACTGGGCTTTGCCGTGCCCGTCGCCCCGGACGGGGCGTTTTACGTCTGGGCCGACGCAGGCGAGCCGATGGCACGCGTAGGTGCCGCCGACAGCATGGCCTTCGTGCGCCAGATGATGCACGAGGTGCGCGTCGTGGCCACCCCGAGCACCGATTTTGGCCAGGCCGATGGTGGGCGCTGCGTGCGCTTTTCGGTGGCCACGGCCGACGCCGACCTGGACGAAGCGCTGCAGCGGCTGCGGCGCTGGTTGCTCGGCTGAGCCGGCAGACGCTGCCGCCCGGTCAGAACGTCTCCCACTCGCCGTCGGCGGCGGCCGTCGCAGGCGCGCGCGCGGCGGCCGCGGCAGGACGCGCCGCCGGCAGCGCCTTGGGTGGGGTGGCAGGCGCCGCCGCGGGTGCCCGTGCCTGCTGCAGCTGCGCGGATTTGACCGCCCCGCTGACCGCGGCCTTGAGCTTTTGCAAGGTATCGACCACCGCACGGCCGGCCCGGATGAAGGGCGATTCGCCCATCAGCAGCCGGTTGGCGTCGTCCTTCTTGCCGGCATTGACCAGCTCGGCCACCTGGGCGCATTCGCGGTGGAAGGTCTTGTGCTGCTCCACCAGCGCCGAAAACAGCGGCAGGTTGCCATACTGCCTGCCGCCCGCCCCATAAATCCACTTGCCCAGCACGCAGCAATCGTCGCGCCGGATCGTGGCCACGTCGAGCTTTTCGTCCTTGAGGATCGCGTTGCGCAGCTTGATGCGCCACTGCTGGTGCGCCTTGATCGCCCCATCGAAGTCCAGCTGGTCGGGATCGGTTTTGACAGCCGACATGGCCCGGCGCAACGCCGTGGCATCTTCCTTGACCAGCAAAACATCCTGTGGCGTCAAACGGAACACCCGGATGGTGCCATGAACGGTCTGCACCTGTTCGTCCAGCGACACCGCGGCCGCCGCCAGCTGCTCCACCATCGCGGCGTTTTGCTGCGTGATCGAATCCAGGTTGGCGATCGCCTCAGCAATCTGCGCCACCCCCTGCGTCTGCTCGCGCGCGGAGTGGTGCACGTCTTCGAACATGCGCGCCACGCGTTCGACCGCCTCGCGTACCGCCTCCATGCGCTCGTTGGCTTCGGCGGTGCGGGCGTCGCCGGCCAAGACGCGCTCGCGCGATTCGGTGATGAGCTGGCGGATCTGCTTGGCCGCCTCACCGGTGCGCT
>JANWZF010000294.1 GCA_025054905.1 Tepidimonas sp. | reverse complement strand
CTCGTCGGCCTTGCGCTGGCGCAGCAGCGCCCGCACCGCTTCGCGCTGTTCGCGCGCGCTGCGCGGCACCTCGCGGCGTTGCAGCACTTCGATCAGATGCACGCCAAAACGCGTGACCACGGGCTCGGACAGCTGCCCCGGCGCCAGCGCATCCATGGCCTGCTCGAACTCCGGCACGAACAGCCCCGGGCTGGCCCAGCCGAGCCGACCCCCGTCGCTGGCACTGGTGTCCTGGCTAAATTGGCGCGCGGCGGCTTCGAAGGAAATCTGCCCACTGGCGATGCGCGCACGCAGCTCGCTCAGGCGGCGCAGGGCTTGGGCGCGTTCGGAGTCGCCATCGGCGCGCAGCAGGATGTGCCGCACCTCGGTCTGGGTCACCGTCGGGCTGGGCAGCTCGATGTGCTGCTGTGTCAGCACCTTCAGCACGTGCCAGCCGGCTCCACTGCGCAGCGGCCCCACGATGCTGCCGGGCGGCAGACCCCGCACCGCGTCCCAGAACAGGGTCGGGTAGCGGTCGGCGCTGCGCAGTCCCAGCCGGCCGCCCTGTACGGCTTGCGGGGTCTCGGTGTGCGCGCGCGCCATTGCCACCAAGTCCTCTCCGGCGCGCGCGCGCCGCGCGATCTCCTCGGCTTGCTGGCGCGCGCGGGCGTCGGCCTCGGCACCGGCGCCTTCGGGCACCGGCACCAGCACCTGGGCCAGCTCCAGCGCCACCTGGGCCGGGTCGCTGGGACGCTGCCGCTCGCGCAGCCACGCGTCGATCTCGGCCTCGCTGACGCGCGCACGCGCCTCCTCGCGCTCGCGCAGGCGCTGCAGCATCAGCTCGTCACGCAGACTGGCGCGCCAGCTGTTCCAGCTCAGGCCGGCAGCGGGCAGCTGCTCGCGCAGCTGCGCCAGCGTCAGGCCGTTGCGCCGCGCCACTTCGAGCGCAGCGGCATCGACATCGGCTTCGCTGACACGCACCCCCAGCTCCTGCGCGCTTTGCAGCAGCGCGCGCTCGTCGATCAGGCGCTCCAGCACCTCGCGCGCGGCTTCGGCGCGCAGCGTGGCCGGTGCATGGGGGGGCAGATCCAGGCGCGCCAGGCGCGCGCGCAGCTCGCTGGCGGTGATCGGCTGGCCGCCGACCAGCGCCACCACGTGGTCCACCGTGGCGACCGACGGTGGGCGTGTGGCGTCCGGGTTTTGCGCCGCCAGGGGATCCGCCGCCAGGCTCAGCACAACGGCTGCCAGCGTCAGCCACCGGCGCTTCAGGGTCATCGGGTCACTCATAGCGTTGGAAACGGCTCGGCGGGTTGACGTCCTCGCGCAGATACTGGTAGCGCGGTATGTGCTGGCGCAGCGCCTGCAGCGGGTTGCTGCCCAGGCGGGAAAAGCCCGCAAACTCCAGTTGCAGCAGGATGCGCTGGTTGGCGCTGCTGCGGCTTTGCTGCAGCCGCTCCAGCACCACGCGCGCGATCCAGCAGCCCGCATCGTATTCGAAGCCTGCCACCAGGTCGACGACGCGCCGCTCCAACAGGCTGTAATTCAGGCGTCCGACCCCGTACCACTGGCCCGGCCCCAGTGCCTGGCCGGGCAGTGCGGCCGGTGCCGAACCACCCAGCGCCGCCAGGGGCCACTGCCACGCCAGATCCAGCAGGCGGCTGCGCGCCACTGTGGTTTCGTTGTTACGGTAGGCGGCGCTGAACACCCGGTACGGCCCGGGCTGATAGCGCGCCGACAGCAGCGTGCGCACCGAGGTGCGCTGCGTGGTGTTGAACTGCCAGGTGCCTTGGAAGGACCAGAACCGGTCCGGCTGCAGCGCGGCACCGATGAGAATGTCGCTGCGCCCGCTGGTCAGTGCCGCCTCGTTGGGCAGCGTGACGCGCTGCTCGCGCAGACGCAGGCGTTGCGCCACGCCCAGCGTGGCCAGCTCCGCCCCGCTGTCGGCGGCGTACAGGCGAGTGGTCAGGCCGTAGGTCAGCGCGCGCGCATCGGCGATGCGGTCGTGGCCCGCGTACGGGTTGGGGGCGAAAATGGTGGCCAGGTTGAAGTCGAAGGCGGCCGCGTCGTACACCGGCAGCAGGCGCTGGTCGCGGTACGGGGTGGCGGCCAGCAGCACACGCGGCTCCAGCGTCTGCACGACGGCGCGCTCACCCCAACGGGTCTCGCGTTCGAACACCAGCCCGCCCTCCAGCGCCAGCGTCGGCAGGGCCAGGCTGACGCTGCGCCGGCCGTCGCCCAAGGCTTGTTCGAACTGGTAGTGGCGTCCATGCCACTGCAGGCTGGGCTGCACGTACCAGCCGGGCGCTTCCCAGCGCCGTTGCAGGCGCAGCACTCCCAGCCCGCGCGTGCCGTCCAGATCGGTGCGCTGGTCGCCGGCCGACACACCATCCCACACGGTGGGCCGCCGGGCGGTGCGAAACTGCGTCAGCTCCGCATCGACGCTGAGGCGCCAGCCGTCCCATGGCATCTCGGTGCCACCCCAGGCCTGCGGCCGCCAGCGCAGCGCCAGCGACGGCCAGCGGTCGTAGGGGGCGACGATCTGCTCCGGCCCGACGCTGCCCAGGCTTGCCGCAGCTCCCAGGGTTTGCCAGCGCTGCGCCAGCAGGCTGTACGAGCCTTCGTCCCAGCCTCCGCTGAGCGCCACTTCGTTGACCAGCAGGCGCTGCGCCACGTGGGTGATGATGCTGGTGCGGGGAAAGTCGCGCCAGTAGTCATCGTCACTGACGCGGTTGAGGTGGATCCGTAAACCTGCGCCGGGCAGCCAGTCCAGCCCTGGCAGCGCCTGCTGGTGCTGCACCGCGTAGGCCCAGCGATCGCGCTGGCGCAGGCGGTCGCTGGCCATGTAGGCCGCACGCAGCTGTCCACCGTAAGTGGGTTCCAGGTAGCGGTATTCCCCGCCCAGATCGAGCCCGCGGCGCGTCATCAGCGTCGGATACAGCGTGGCGTCGCGGTTGGGGGCGAGGTTGAAGTAGTAGGGGACGGTGGTCTCCAGTCCGCTCTTGTTGTCCAGGTTCAGCGTGGGCGGCAGCACGCCGCTTTTGCGCGCATCCGACAAGGGAAAACTCAGCCACGGTGCCGCCAGCAGGGGGACTCCCTGAAACTCCAGTCGCGCCGCGCGAGCCTGGCCGGTGTCGGTCTCCAGGTCGAAGTGCACCTCCTCGGCGGTCAGCGCCCAGTCTGGCCGCCAGGGCTGGGTCGGCGGCCGCGGACAGGTGCTGTAGCGCACCTGGTGGGCCACCGAGCGCTGTTCATCCAAAAAATCGACCCGCTCGGCCTGCCCGCGCCCGCCGGTGCGCGCCAGCTCGAAGCGCACCTCGTCGAAGCGGCCCTCGAACGTGTCGAGCTTGAGCTGCAGGCGTTGGCCTTCGTAGAGGTCGCCCAGCCGGAGGATGCGCACCTGCCCCTCGGCCACGGCGGTGTCGTCGGCGCTGGTGTGCGACAGGCGCTCGGCGCGCAACACCAGATCGTGCCGGCGCAGCACCGCCTGGCCGATCACCTCCACGCGTTCATCGGTGCGGCCCTCGATGCGCTCGCCTTCCACGGTCACGGGCAGCTGGCGCCGCAAAGCCGACGGGATTTCCTGCAGCACCAGCGACGGCTGCAACACCAGCGTCTGGGCCAGGGCCGGGGCCGTCCCCAGCAGAGCCAGCAGTCCCGCCAGCGGTCGCAGGCGCAGCCGCGCGCCGGCCGGCGACAGCTGGCGCGGTGAGGGCGAAGAAGCACAAACCGTTTGGCGCATGGCGGCGCGGGCCGCAGGGGCAGTCCGTAGAATCACAAGGATTATCCATGAGCACCGCCACCGAACCCTCCGCCGCACACAGCCGGGTGCACGCCCCGTTGGACTGGGCCGAAGCTGAGCGTGTCGCGGCTTTGCAGCGCTGGCTGCAGGCGCTGGCCCCCGTGCACGGCCTGCTGCCCGAGACGCTGCGCCTGGCCAGCGCCGATGCGAGCTTTCGGCGCTACTTCCGCATCGACGTCGACGCCGCGCACGGCGGCGGCAGCCTGATCGTGATGGATGCCCCGCCGGCGCACGAGGACTGCCGGCCGTTCGTGCGCGTGGCCGGGCTGATGCGCGCCGCGGGCGTGCGCGTGCCCGAGGTGATCGAGTGGGACGAAGCGGCGGGCTTCATGCTGCTGACCGACCTGGGCACGCAGACGCTGTTGCAGGTGCTCGACGCCGGGCAGCCCCAGGCCGCGCTGCCGTACTTCAAGGACGCGGTTGCGGCGCTGGTGGACTGGCAGCGTGCCAGCCGCCCCGGCGTGCTGCCGCCGTACGACGAAGCGCTGCTGCGGCGCGAGCTGGCGCTGTTTGCCGACTGGTATCTGGCCCGCCACAAAGGGCTGACGCTGACCGAGGCCCAGCAGCGCACGCTGCAGGCGGCTTTTGACCTGATCGTGCAGCGGGTGCTGGCCCAGCCCACCGTCTGGGTGCACCGCGACTACATGCCGCGCAACCTGATGCTGCCGGCCGGCGGCTTTGACCCCGCGCGGCCCGAGGGGCGGCTCGGGGTGCTGGATTTTCAGGATGCGGTGCACGGCCCGGTGACCTACGACATTGCCAGCCTGATGCGCGACGCCTTCCTGAGCTGGGATGAGGAGGTCGTGCTCGACGTCACGATCCGCTACTGGGAGGCGGCCCGCAAGGCGGGGCTGCTGGACGCCGAAGGCTGGGCGCAGGACTTCGGCGCGTTCTACCGTGCGGTGGAGTGGATGGGCCTGCAGCGCCATCTGAAAGTGGCCGGCATCTTTGCGCGTCTGACGCTGCGCGACGGCAAGCCGCAGTACCTGGCCGATGCGCCGCGCTTCATCGGCTACATCCGCCACACCGCGGCGCGCTACCGCGAGCTCAAGCCGCTGCTGCAGTTGATCGACGCGGTGGAAGGCATTGAGACCCCGGTGGCCTGGTCGATCGGCCGGCCCACCCTCGGTTGACGGTGGCGGCCGTGGGGGCCCCGCGCATCCATCTGCCGCAGCCCCTGGCCTGTGGCCAGACCGTGGTGCTGCCGCCTGCGGCCAGCCGCCACGTGCAGGTGCTGCGTCTGCAGCCCGGCGATGCGCTGACGCTGTTTGGCGATCCGCTGCACGCTGGCGAATGGAGCGCGCGCGTGCACGCCATCGGGCGCCGCGAAGTGACGGTGCAGGTGCAAGCGCACGTTGCCGTCGAGCGCGATCCTGCGCGCGCGGTGCATCTGGCTGTGGGCATGCCCGCCAACGAGCGCATGGACTGGCTGGTGGAAAAGGCCACCGAGCTGGGGGTGGCCAGCGTGCAGCCGCTGCTGACCGAGCGCAGTGTGCTGCGCCTTGGCGGCGAACGCGCTGCCAAGAAAGTGGAGCACTGGCAGGCGGTGGCGGTGGCGGCCTGCGAGCAGTGCGGCGGCAACCGCGTGCCGCGCGTGCTGCCGGTGCGCGCGCTGTCCGACTGGCTGGCCGATCCGGCGCGCTCGGCGCTGGGGTCGGGGCTGTGGCTGTCGTTGCAAGCCCACAGCCAGCCGCTGGCGCATTGGGCGGCCGCGCACCCACACGTCCCCTGTCACGTCGTGCTGGGGCCTGAGGGCGGCTTGAGCCCCGCCGAAGAAACGCTGCTGGGGCAGGCCGGGCTGGTGCCGCTGGCGCTGGGGCCGCGCGTGCTGCGCAGCGAGACGGCGGCACTGGCGGCGCTGGTGCTGCTGACGCTGGCCTAGCCGCGCGCGGCGGGCGCTGCGTCCAGCACCGACCCATCGGTGTAGATGGCCTGCAGCGGCAGCCGGCGCCCGGCCGCGTGATCCTCGATGCAGCGCAGCACCAGCGGGCTGCGGTGGCGGTGTCGGCTGGCGCGCACCTCATCCAGCGTCAACCACAGCGTGCGCACGATACCTTCATCCAGCGTGCGCTGCGGCACCGCCTCGCCCAGCGTGCCCGTGAACGCCAACCGCACGTAGGTGATGTCTTGCCCACTGGCCGGGGGCTGCACGCGCGCCAGGTACACGCCCAGCAGCGCAGTGGGGGTGAACCGGTGTGCGGTTTCTTCCAGCACCTCACGCACGCAGGCCTCGATCGGGCCTTCGCCAGCTTCTAGATGGCCGGCCGGGTTGTTCCAACGCAACCCCTCGGGGGTGTGCTCTTCCACCAACAGGTAGCGACCGTCGCGCTCGATGATGGCCGCCACCGTGACACTGGGCTTGAAGCGCGCGGGATGCATGGTCATGATTATCGGTGGGCGCCCGCCTGCGTGTGTCGTGGTGATCAGTCATCGCTTATATTGTGGCCGCGCCGCCACAGCGGTGGCAGCGTTTGCGCCGCGCCCGCGCTAAAGTGGCGTGCGCAGCACAACGCACCAAAATCGCGAGGAGAACACCATGCGCATAGGCGTGCCTGCCGAGACGGCAGCGCTGGAGACCCGGGTGGCCGTCACCCCCGAGACCGCCAAGAAGCTCGTGGCCCAGGGCCACCAGGTGCTGGTGCAGGCCGGCGCCGGCGTGGCGTCCAGTGCCCCGGACGAGGCCTACCGTGCCGCGGGCGCCGAGATCGTCGATGCCGCCACCGCTCTGGCCGCCGACCTGGTGCTGAAGGTCCGAGGCCCCTCGGCCGACGAGCTGGCCCAGATGAAGGCCGGGGCCACCCTGGTGGGGATGCTCAACCCGTTCGACGTCGAGGGTCTGCAGCGCCTGGCCGCCGCCGGGCTGACGGCCTTCGCGCTGGAGGCCGCGCCGCGCACCACGCGCGCGCAGAGCATGGACGTGCTGTCCAGCCAGGCCAACATCGCCGGCTACAAAGCCGTTCTGCTGGCGGCGCACCACTACCAGCGCCTGTTTCCGATGCTGATGACGGCCGCCGGCACCATCAAGGCCGCGCGCGTCGTCGTGCTGGGTGTCGGCGTGGCGGGCCTGCAGGCCATTGCCACTGCCAAGCGCCTGGGCGCGGTGATCGAGGCCTCCGACGTGCGTCCGGCGGTCAAGGAGCAGGTCGAGTCGCTTGGCGCCAAGTTCATCGACGTGCCGTACGAGACCGACGAGGAGCGCGAGTGTGCCCAGGGCGTCGGCGGCTACGCGCGCCCGATGCCGCAAAGCTGGCTGGATCGCCAGAAGGTCGAGGTGGCCAAGCGCGTCGCGCAGGCTGACGTGGTCATCTCCACCGCGCTGATCCCCGGGCGCCCCGCGCCGACGCTGATCACCGAGGACATGGTGCGCAGCATGAAGCCCGGCTCGGTGATCGTGGACCTCGCCGCCGGACGCGGCCCCGTCGGGCCGCATGGCCAGCCCGCCGGCAACTGCCCCTTGACGGTGCCGGATCAGGTGATCCATGTGCACGGCGTGACCCTCATCGGCCACACGAACCTGCCGGCGATGGTGGCGGCCGATGCCTCGGCCCTGTACGCGCGCAATGTGCTGGACTTCCTAAAGCTGGTCCTGACCCGGGACGGTCAGCTGCAGCTCAACCTCGACGACGACATCGTCGCCGCCTGCCTCGTGACCCACGGCGGCCAGGTGCGGCGCCCGACCTGAATCCCGCTCACCCCTTATCGGAGGCACGCATGGAAGCCGTCTCGCCCATCCTCTACAACGTCATCATCTTTGTGCTGGCCATCTACGTGGGCTACCACGTGGTGTGGAACGTCACCCCCGCGCTGCACACCCCGCTGATGGCGGTGACCAACGCCATCTCGGCCATTGTCATCGTCGGTGCCATGCTAGCGGCGGCGCTGACCGAAACGGGCCTGGCGCGCGCGATGGGTGTGCTGGCCGTGGCGCTGGCGGCGGTCAACGTGTTTGGCGGCTTCCTCGTCACGCGCCGCATGCTCGAGATGTTCAAGAAGAAGGAGCGCAAGGCCGGCGCCGACGCCACGCAAGGAGAGCGCGCATGAGCATGAACCTCGTGGTGCTGCTGTACCTGGTGGCCAGCGTCTGCTTCATCCAGGCGCTCAAGGGCCTGAGCCATCCGACCACGTCGATTCGCGGCAACCTCTTTGGCATGGCAGGGATGGCCATTGCCATCCTGACCACCGCGGCGCTGATCGTGGAGCTGTCTGGCGGGGCGGCGCAGGGCATGGTGTGGGTGCTGCTGGGCCTGCTGGTGGGCGGAGCGGCCGGTGCCGTGATGGCCAAGCGGGTCGAGATGACCAAGATGCCCGAGCTGGTGGCCTTCATGCACAGCATGGTGGGTCTGGCTGCCGTCTTCATCGCCATCGCCGCCGCGCACGAGCCGCAAGCCTTCGGCATCGTGCCGCGTGGGACGGCTGGCCCCATCCCGCTGGGCAACAAGATCGAGCTGTTCCTGGGGGCGGCCATCGGCGCCATCACCTTCAGCGGCTCGGTGATCGCTTTTGGCAAGCTGTCGGGCAAGTACCGATTCCGCCTGTTTCAGGGCGCTCCGGTGGTGTTTGCCGGCCAGCATCTGCTCAACCTTGCGCTGGGGTTGGCCACCGTGGCCTTGGGCATCGTCTACGCCGCCACCGAAAGCCCGGCGGCCTTCTATTTGATGCTGGGGCTGAGCTTCGTGCTGGGGGTGCTGATCATCATCCCGATCGGCGGTGCCGACATGCCGGTGGTGGTCTCGATGCTCAACAGCTACTCCGGCTGGGCTGCCGCCGGCATCGGCTTTTCGCTCGGCAACGCGATGCTGATCATCGCGGGGTCGCTGGTCGGTTCCTCCGGCGCGATCCTTTCCTACATCATGTGCCGGGCGATGAACCGCTCGTTCGTCTCGGTGATCCTCGGCGGCTTCGGGGCGGAAGAAGGCGCGCCGGCGGCCGCCTCGGGCGGAAAGACGGTGAAACCGGGCTCGGCCGAGGACGCGGCGTTCCTGCTCGCGAACGCCGAGTCGGTGGTGATCGTGCCCGGCTACGGCCTGGCGGTCGCGCGCGCGCAGCACGCGGTGAAGGAGATGGTGGACGTGCTCACCCGAAAAGGCGTGCAGGTGCGCTTTGCGATCCATCCGGTCGCCGGGCGCATGCCCGGGCACATGAACGTGCTCCTTGCCGAAGCCGAGGTGCCCTACGACATGGTGTTCGAGATGGAGGACATCAACGGCGAGATGGGCACGGTGGACGTCGCGCTCGTGCTCGGGGCGAACGACGTCGTGAATCCCCTCGCCTAC
>JANWZF010000278.1 GCA_025054905.1 Tepidimonas sp. | reverse complement strand
GGCCACCCAGGGGTGCGCGCGTGCGGCTGCGCCGGGGCTGAGCGCCTCGGCCTGCGCCGCGGTGGCCTGCAGGGGATCGCGCTGGCGGCCGGCCAGCCAGACGGTCCAGCCCTCGGCCAGCAACGCCTGGGCGCAGGCCCGGCCAATGCCACTGCCGGCACCGGTGACCAGGGCAATGCGGGGCGAGGGGGATTGGGCTTGCATAGACGCATTGTGGCCGAAGTGGCCGCGGTTGTGGGCCGCCCGAAGCGATCACACCGCGTAGGCTGACGGCACAATGGGAAGCGGATCGCTCAGGAAGGAAGCGCTGATGGAGCCGAGCTTGATTTCCCCCGCTGCGCGTATCGTGGACGCGCCGCCGCAGCCACGCACGCCCGCGGAGCTGTGGGCGCTGCTGGACAGCCCGGATCACCGTGCGTTGCGGGCGCGCCACGTCGGCGAGGCGTTGCTGATGCTGGGGCTGATCGACGAGCGCCAGCTGCGCGAGGCGTTGCAAGCACAGCGCGAGGAGCGCCGCCTGGGGCTGGTGCGGCCGCTGGGGGAGCTGCTGGTCGATCGAGGGACCATCAGCGAGACGCAGCTGCGCCAGGCCATTGCGGCGTGGTTGGGCAGCCGGGTCATCGACCCCACGCACTACCATTTCGACCCCGAGGCCCTGGCGCTGGTGCCGCGTTCGGTGGCCGAGCGCGAATCGGTGCTGCCGCTGGCGCAACGCGGCGAGGAGCTGGTGCTGCTGATGGCCGACACGCTGGATCATCCGTTGCTGGATGAGCTGCGCTTTCTGACGCAGCGGCGCATCGTGCCGGTGCTGGCCGCCCCTGGCACGCTGCCCGCGGCGCTGGCGCGCGCCTATGAGCAACCGGCGACCCCGACGGCCGCTGCCGCTGGCGGGCCTGCCGCGGCCACCGCGCGTGCCAAGCCGGCGGCGCGCGAGTTGCTCGCCGACCAGCAGCAGGTCAGCGACATCGGCGCGGAGCAGGCAGCCGACATCGTCAGCGAATCCGACAACACCCTGGTGCGGCTGGTGCACACGATCATCGAAGAAGCCATCGCGCAGAAGGCTTCCGACATCCACATCGAAACCGAGCCCCCGCCGAAGCCCGTGCGCGTGCGGTTGCGCATCGATGGCGAGCTGGTCAAGTATCTGGAGATCGATGCGCGCTTTCGCTACGCGCTGGTGGCGCGCATCAAGATCATGGCCGGCATGGACATCTCCGAACACCGCAAGCCGCAGGACGGCAAGATCGACTTCGCGCGCTTTGGCGGCCCGCGTACCGAGCTGCGCGTGGTCACCGTGCCCACCACCGGGGGGCTGGAGGATGTGGTGCTGCGGCTGCTGGCCGGCTCCAAGCCGATGCCGCTGGAGGCCATCGGACTGGCACCGCGCGACCTGGCGGCGCTGCGCCGCATGGCGCTCAAGCCTTATGGTCTGATCCTGGTCTGCGGCCCCACCGGCAGCGGCAAGACCACCACGCTGCATTCGCTGATCGCCGACATCAACACCGACAACCGCAAGATCTGGACCGCCGAGGATCCGATCGAGATCACGCAGCCCGGGCTGCGCCAGGTGCAGATGAACCCGCGCATTGGCTGGACGTTTGCCGCGGCGATGCGCACCTTTCTGCGCGCCGATCCGGATGTCATCATGATCGGCGAGATGCGCGACGAGGAAACGGCGCGCATCGCGGTGGAGGCCTCGCTCACCGGTCATTTGGTGCTGTCCACGCTGCACACCAACAGCGCACCGGAGAGCATCACGCGCCTGCTGGAAATCGGCCTCGATCCCTTCAACTTTTCCGACTCGCTGCTGGCCATCCTGGCCCAGCGCCTGGTGCGTCGGCTGTGCAAGCAGTGCGTGCAAACGCGCCCGGCCACCGACGATGAGCTCGAAGCCCTGGCCACGCATTACCTCGAGTCGTGCAGCGCACCGGGGGCGGCGCTGGACGTGGCCGGGCAGATCGAGCGCTGGCGCGCGCAGTACGGCGTCGAGGAAGGCGGGCGGCGCCTCATCCGCACCTACGTCAAGCGTGGCTGCCCGGCCTGCGAGGGGCGCGGCTACAAGGGGCGGCTGGGCATCTACGAGCTGATGCTCAGCGACGATGCCATCCGTCACCACATCCGGCATCGCTCCTCGGCGGGCGAAATCCGTGCCAGCGCGCTGGCGGCCGGCATGCACACCCTGCGTCAGGACGGCATCGACAAGGTCTTGGCGGGGCTGACCGACCTGGCGGAGGTCATTGCCGCCACCAACGTCTGAAGCGTTGCGCGCTGCCTACAATGCCGGCCATGCTGCGCTACGTCACGATCCCGGTCACACCGTTTGCCCAGAACTGCTCGCTGCTGTGGTGCGACGCCACGCGTGAGGCGGCGGTGATCGACCCCGGGGGCGACCTGGAGCGGGTGCTGGCCGAGGCCGAACGGCTGGGCCTCGATCTGCGCCAGATTCTGCTGACGCACGCGCACATCGACCATGCCGGCGGCGCCGGGGAGCTGGCGCAGCGGCTGGGCCTGCCGATCGTCGGCCCGCATCCGGGCGACCAGTTCTGGATCGAGGGGCTGCCGCAGCAAAGCCGCATGTTTGGATTT
>JANWZF010000260.1 GCA_025054905.1 Tepidimonas sp. | reverse complement strand
CGCCCACCCAGCCCGGACTGGACCATCCCGCAAAACTGGGCTGCCTACACCCCGCAGGAGCACGCCACCTGGGCCACGCTGTACCGGCGCCAGATGGCGCTGCTGCCCGGGCGGGCCTGCTCAGCCTTCGTCGACGGCATGCGCCGCCTGCCGATCGAGCCCGACCGCATCCCGGACTTCGAGCGTTTGTCCGAGGTGCTGATGCGCCACACTGGCTGGCAGGTGGTGGCCGTGCCTGGGCTGGTGCCCGACGATGTCTTTTTCGAGCACCTGGCCCACCGGCGCTTTCCGGCCGGGCAGTTCATTCGCCGGGCCGACCAGTTGGACTACCTGCAGGAGCCCGACGTCTTTCACGACGTCTTCGGCCACGTACCGATGCTGATGCACCCGGTCATGGCCGACTTCATCCAGGCCTACGGTGAGGGCGGCCTGCGCGCCCAGCGGCTGGGCGCGCTGGACATGCTGGCCCGCGTCTATTGGTACACCGTGGAATTCGGCCTGGTGCGAGAAGACGGCGCGCTGCGTATCTTCGGTGCGGGCATCGCCTCCTCCGCCGCCGAAAGCGTGTTCTGCCTGGAGTCGTCCAGTCCGCACCGGGTGGCGTTCGATCTGGCGCGCGTGATGCGCACGCGCTACCGCATCGACGACTTTCAACCCATTTATTTTGTGCTCGACCGTCTGGAGGATCTGTTGCGGCTGGCCGAAATCGATTTCGCTCCCCTGTACGAACAGCTACGCACGCAGCCCGAACTGCCGGCCGATGCGCTGACGCCGGACGATGTCGTGCTCAGCCGCGGCGATGGCCACTGGCACCGACGCCACGCCGTGGCGCCCTGACGGAACCACCGGCTTGGCCGCAGCCGAGTCGGGCGGCCGCCAGCCTCCCCTACCTGGGGGAGGCTGGCGCGGCCGGCCTGTTGCACAATCGATGTCCTGAACCACTCCATCGACAAGGGCAAACCGCGCCATGGCCTCCGTCAACAAAGTCATCCTCGTCGGCAACTGCGGCCGCGACCCCGAAATTCGCTACCTGCCCTCTGGCCAGCCGGTGGCCAGCGTCAGCATCGCCACCTCCAGCCGGCGCAAGGACCGTGCCACCGGCGAAACGGTGGAAGACACCCAGTGGCACCGCGTCACCTTCTACGACCGGTTGGCCGAAATCGCGGGCGAATACCTGAAAAAGGGCCGCCCGGTCTACGTCGAGGGCCGGCTGAAGTACGGCAAATACACCGGCCAGGACGGCATCGAGCGCAACACCGTGGACATCATCGCCACTGAACTGCAGCTGCTGGGCAGCCGTGAAGCAGGCGGCGCAGCACCGGAAGACGGCGCCGCCACCGCACGGCCCACCGCGGCGCGTCCGCCCGCAGCGGCACGCCCGGCACCGGCCACGCCCGCACCGGCGGCCAGCGGCTTTGAGGATATGGACGACGACATTCCGTTCTGACGTGGTCGAAACGCTTGCCGTGGCGCTGGCGGCCTGGCTGCTGGGCGCCGGTCTCGGAATGTGGGCCGAACGACGCTGGCGCCAGCGCGCCATCGAGGCGGCCGTGCACACCGCGCAGGCTGCCGCCGAGGTCGAGCTGGCCCGCCTGAGCGAGCGGCTGCGCGCCGCCGAAGCGGATGCCGCCGAGGCGCGCCAGCGCTGGCACGAGGCCAGCGCTCAGGCCGAGCGGCACCGCGAAGCGCTGGATCGCGCCAGCGACGACAGCGCACGCTGGCAGGAACGCGCCGCGCGCCTGCCAGCCCTGGAGGCCGAATTGGCCCAGACCCGCGAGCAGCTGCACCTGCTGCAGCAGCGCAGCGCCGAACAGGACGCGCGCCTGCAGGCGCAGCGCGCCGCCCTGGAGGAACAACAGCGCCTGCTGCACGAGGCGCGCGCCGCGCTGACCGAGCAGTTCCGCAACCTGGCGCAGGATATCCTGGACGACAAGGCGCGCCGCTTCGACGAGCACAGCCACGGGCGGCTGCAGGTGCTGCTGGAGCCGCTGCGCGAGCGGCTGGCCCAGTTCGAACAGCAGGTGCGCCAGGCCTACCACGATGAAAACAAGGAACGCGTAGCGCTGCGCACCCAGGTTCAGCAGCTGATGGATCTGAACCACCAGCTCAGCACCCAGGCCCACCAGCTGACGCAGGCGCTGCGCGGCTCGGTCAAGGTGCAAGGCAACTGGGGCGAACTGATTCTGGAGCGCGTGCTGGAAATGAGCGGCCTGCGCCGCGGCAGCGAATACCTGGTGCAAGACGCGCAACCGCATCCCGACGACGGCCGGCGCGTGCTGCCCGACGTCACGATCCTGCTGCCGCAGGGGAGGAGGCTGATCATCGATGCCAAGGTGTCGCTGGCGGCCTATGAACGCTACGTCGGCAGCGACGACGAAAACCTGCGCGAGCAGGCCGTGCGCGAGCACATCGGCTCGCTGCGCGCGCACGTCCGGGGTCTGTCCGACAAGCGCTACCAGGCGCTGCACGGCACGGCGGGACTCGATTTCGTCATCGCCTTCGTGCCGATCGAAGCGGCGCTGACCCTGGCGGTGACGCAGGAGCCTGGCCTGTTCCAGGAAGCCTGGGAGCGCAACGTGCTGCTGGTCAGCCCCTCCACGTTGCTGTTCGTGCTGCGCACCGTGGCCCATCTGTGGCGGCAGGAAGCGCAAAACCGCAATGCGCAGGACATCGCGCGCTGCGGCGCCGAGCTGTACGACAAGCTGGTCGGCTTCGTGGAGGATTTCAGCAAGGTGGGCGAGCGCCTGCACCAGGCCAGCACCGCCTACGACAG
>JANWZF010000142.1 GCA_025054905.1 Tepidimonas sp. | reverse complement strand
ATCTTGACTGCGCTGACGATCTGGTTGATCGGCTCGGTCAGCGCCTCCAGCACCTCGTTGGAGCTGATCGTGAAGCTGCGCGGCACGCCCTCGGAGAGGTTGCGGCCCTTGACCTCCATTTCGCGCACTTCCGAGCCAGGGAATGCGCTGCCGATGGTCTTTTTGATCAGCTCGGCGGTGGGTTCGCCGATCAGCATGCCATAGTTGCGGCGGATGTAGTTGATGATGGCCTCATCGAACTTGTCGCCACCGACGCGCACGCTGCCCTTGTAGACCATGCCGCCCAGGCTGATGACGCCGACTTCGGTGGTGCCGCCGCCGATGTCCACCACCATCGAGCCTGAGGCATCGGCCACGGGCAGGCCGGCGCCGATCGCCGCGGCCATGGGCTCCTCGATCAGGTAAACCTCCGAGGCGCCGGCGCCCAGGGCCGATTCGCGGATGGCGCGGCGCTCCACCTGCGTGGAGCCGCACGGCACGCAGATGATGATGCGCGGGCTGGGGCGCAGCATCGAGCGTGGATGCACCATCTTGATGAATTGTTTGAGCATCTGCTCGGTGACCGTGAAGTCGGCGATGACGCCGTCCTTCATCGGGCGAATGGCTTCGATGTTGCCCGGGACCTTGCCGAGCATGGCCTTGGCCGCCTTGCCCACCGCCTGGATGGTCTTCTTGCCGCTGGGGCCGCCTTCGTGGCGGATGGCCACCACCGACGGCTCGTCGAGCACGATGCCCTTGCCGCGCACATAGATGAGCGTGTTGGCCGTGCCCAGGTCGATGGCAAGGTCGGTCGAAAAGTGCCGACGCAGGGATTCGAACATGGTTGGTGACGTCCGGTGCGGCCCGCTCAAGCGGACCCGGCCCTGGCGGCGCGGGCGATGGCGGGCCGGTTCGTGAAACCCGGGATAATACCGCAAGCTTTTTGCCGAACACCGCTTTCTTCTTGCTTCGGAATCGATCCCATGGCCCTGACCTTGCAGGATGTCGACCGCCTCGCGCAGCTGGCGCGGCTGGCGCTGGATCCGCCCCAGGCCGAGCGCATGCTTGGCCAGCTGAACGCCTTTTTCGACCTGGTGGAGCGCATGCAGGCCGTGGACACCACGGGCGTGATGCCGCTGGCGCACCCGGCGGAGATGTTCACCGACGTGGCGCTGCGGCTGCACGACGACGTGGTCGCGCCGACCCACCGCCGCGAGGAGCTGCTGGCCAACGCCCCGCACACCGAAGCGGGCCTGTTTCTGGTGCCCAAGGTGATCGAATGAGCCGCGCCGACCTGCACTGGATGGGGGTGGCCGAGCTGGCCGCGGCGCTGCGTCAGCGCCAGATCTCCAGCGTCGAACTGACGCAGGCGTTGCTGCAGCGCGTGCGTGCGCACCAGGCGCTCGGGGCGTTCGTGGCGGTGGATGAGGAGGCCAGCCTGGCGCAGGCGCGCGCGGCCGACGAGCGGCTGTCGCGCGGTGAGACCGCGCCGCTGCTGGGGGTGCCGGTGGCGCACAAGGATGTGCTGGTCACGCGCGGCTGGCCCACCACCGCCGGCAGCCGCATGCTGGCCGGCTACCGCAGCCCGTTCGATGCCACCGTGGTGGCGCGTCTGGGCCAGGGCGACGGTGAGCACCCCGGGGCGGGGGCCGTCACGCTGGGCAAGCTCAATTGCGACGAGTTTGCGATGGGCTCGGGCAACGAGCACTCGGCCTGGGGTCCGGCGCGCAATCCGTGGGATCCGACGCGCGTGCCCGGGGGGTCGTCGGGCGGCTCGGCCGCTGCGGTGGCTGCAGGGCTGGTGCCGGCGGCCACCGGCACCGACACCGGCGGGTCGATCCGCCAGCCCGCGGCCTTCTGTGGCGTGACCGGCATCAAGCCGACCTACGGGCGCTGCTCGCGCTATGGCCTGATCGCCTACGCGTCCAGCCTCGATCAGGCCGGCCCCATCGCGCGCTCGGCGCGCGACTGCGCGCTGTTGCTGTCGGTGATGGCGGGCCCCGATCCGCAACACGACGCCACGAGCCTGGATCTGCCGCCGCAGGACTACACGCGTGGGCTGGACGATCCGCTGCCAGGCGCCAGTGCTGTGCGGCCCCTGTCGGGTCTGCGCATCGGGTTGCCGCGGGAATTTTTTGGCGCTGGTTGCGCCCCCGAGGTGTTGCAGGCGGTGCAGGCGGCGCTGGCGCAGTTCGAACGCCTGGGCGCGACGCTGGTGGACATCAGCCTGCCGCGCACCGAGCTGGCCGTGGCCGCCTACTACATCATCGCGCCGGCCGAAGCCAGCTCCAACCTCAGCCGCTACGACGGGGTGCGCTACGGCCACCGGGCCGCGCACTACGACGATCTGGTGGACATGATGCGTCGCTCGCGCAGCGAGGGTTTCGGGCCCGAGGTGCAGCGGCGCATCCTGGTGGGCACCTATGTGCTGTCGCACGGCTACTACGACGCGTACTACCTGCAGGCGCAAAAGATCCGCCGCCTGATCGCGCAGGACTTTGTGGCGGCCTTCGGCCAATGCGACCTGATCGCCGGCCCGGTGGCGCCGACGGTGGCCTGGCGCATCGGCGCGCAGGATGACGACCCGCTGGCGGCCTACCTGGCCGATGCCTACACGCTGCCGGCGTCGCTGGCGGGGCTGCCGGGCATGAGCGTGCCGGCGGGCTTCGGCGCCAGCGGTCTGCCGGTTGGACTGCAGCTGATCGGCCCGTACCTGGGTGAGGCGCGCCTGCTGCACGCGGCCCATCAGTTTCAGCTCGCCACCGACTGGCACCTGCGCACGCCGGTGGGGGTTTAAGCGCCGCCTGCGGCTGCTCAGCCCTGTGCAAAGGATGGAGTTGCGATGAATCCGCCCCTGATCGACGGCTACGAGGTCGTCATTGGCTTTGAGACCCATGTGCAGCTGCGCACGCGCAGCAAGATTTTCAGCCGTGCCTCGACGGCGTTTGGCGCCGAACCCAATACGCAGGCTTCGGCGGTGGACCTGGCACTGCCGGGGACGTTGCCGGTGATGAACCGCGCCGCGGTGGAGTGCGCGATCCGCTTCGGGCTGGCGGTGGGGGCACAGGTGGCGCCGCGCAGCGTGTTTGCGCGCAAGAATTACTTCTACCCCGATCTGCCCAAGGGCTACCAGATCAGCCAGTACGAGATTCCGGTCGTGCAGGGCGGCGAAATCGGCTTTTGGCTCGAGCTCGGGCAGGGCGCGCAGGCCCAGCGGCTGTGGCGCACCGTGCGTCTGGTGCGCGCGCACCTGGAGGAGGACGCCGGCAAGAGCCTGCACGAGGACTTCCACGGCTTCAGTGGTATCGACCTCAACCGAGCCGGCACCCCGTTGCTGGAAATTGTCACCGAGCCCGACATCCGATCCAGCGCCGAGGCGGTGGCCTACGCCAGGGAGCTGCACAAGCTGGTGACCTGGATCGGCATCTGCGACGGCAACATGCAGGAAGGCTCGTTTCGCTGCGACGCCAACGTCAGCGTGCGCAAGCCCGGCCAGCCGCTGGGCACGCGGCGCGAGATCAAGAACCTGAACTCCTTCCGGTTCATGCAGCAGGCCATCGATTACGAGGTGCGCTGGCAGATTGAAGAGCTGGAGGCGGGGCGCGCGATCCGCCAGGCCACCGTGCTGTTCGACCCCGACACCGGTCAGACCCGGGCGATGCGCAGCAAGGAAGACGCGGCCGACTACCGCTATTTCCCCGATCCGGACCTGCCGCCACTGGTCATCGCCCCCGGCTGGGTGGAGGAGGTGCGCCGCAGCCTGCCCGAGCTGCCGCGCGCCATGGCCGAGCGTTGGGTGCAGCAGCACGGCTTGCCGGCCTACGATGCTGCCACGCTGACGCAGTCGCCGGCCATGGCCGCGTACTTCGAAGCCACGGTGCAGGCCGGCGCCGCGCCCAAGGCCGCCAGCAACTGGATCATGGGCGAGCTGGCGCGCCGCCTCAACGCTGCCGACCTCGACGTGCAGGACTGCCCGTTGCCGCCTGCAGCGCTGGCGGCGGTGATCGCGCGCGTGGCCGATGGCACGATCAGCCAGGTCGGTGCGCGCCAGGTGCTGGATGAGCTGTGGGCCGCAGGGGTGGATGCCAACCAGGCGGCGCAGCGCGTGGACGCCGTGATCGAAGCGCGGGGTCTGCGCCAGCTCAACGACACCGCGGCGCTGGAGGCGCTGGTGCGCCAGGTGATCGAAGCCAACCCGAAGAACGTGGCCGAAGTGCGCGCCGGCAAAGACAAGGCCCTCAATGCGCTGGTCGGGCAGGTGATGAAGGCCACCCAGGGCAAGGCCAATCCGCAGCAGGTCAGCGAGCTGCTGCGCCGTGCATTGAGCTGAGCGGGACGGCGCCTAGCGCGACGGCCGCGCCGGCTCGGCCGCAGCCGGCGGTGGCGCAGCCGCCGCCGCCCACAGGCGGCGCAGCGTGGTCAGCTCGGCGTCGAAGCGCTCTTCGATGCGCGTGCGCTCGCGCTGCAGGTCATCCAGATACTGCAGCTGCAGTTGTCGCTGGTGGGCGTTGTCGGCCAGCCGACGCTTGAGCGTGGCGGGCGCGCGCGAGGGGTCCTTGCGGTAGAACTCCATCTCTTCCTGCAGGCGCCGTGCCTCATCGTCCAGATGCTGCAGGCGCTGCTGCGCCACCTGCAGGCTGGCCTGCACCTGCTGCAGGGCCGCTTCGCGTGCGCGCTGGTGGCTTGCGGGGTAGGGGTAGCGCATCAGCAGCAGCTGCTCACGCCGCAACTCGTCGGCGGCCCGCCCGGCAGCTTCGGCCTGTGAGCGCTGCTGCGCTTCCTGCCGGGCGCGTTCCTCAGGGCTGGGCGGGGGCTCCAGGATGCGCCGCACCGTGCCGCTGGGGCCCAGCTCACGTTGCAACCGGTCGCGGCATTCGGGAATCGGGCGATCAGACGACAGCAGCCGCCCCTGCGCATCGATGCAGGTGTAAATCGGTATGCCCGTCGGTGGGGCGTTTTGCGCCAGGGCTACACCCAGCGCGCCGAGCGCCAACCCCGGCCCGATCCAGGGCCGCAGCGCGCGGGCGAGGGTGGCGGCAGGGCGCAGCATGGCGGTGTGCGTGGAACCAGCCCCCGTCGCTGGCTGCCACGGCCTCAAAGCACGCCGTAGCGCGCCCGGTAATCCAACACCCGCTGCCGGTGGGCTGCCATGTCGGGGTCTTGTTGCTGCTCCAGATACTGCAGCAAATCGTCCAGGCGCGCAATGGCGCACACCTGCAGACCGAGCTCGCGCTGCACGTACTGCACCGCGCTGTACGGGACGTCGCGCACCTGCCCGTCTGCGCCCACTTCGGTGGCCTTTTCCTGGCGATCCAGCGCGATGGCCAGCGCGTGCGGGGTGGCACCGGCGCTGCGGATCAGCGCGATCGACTCGCGCGCGGCGGTGCCGGCGCTCATCACATCATCGACGATCAGCACCCGTCCGCGCAGCGGTGCGCCGATCAGCGTGCCGCCTTCGCCGTGGTCCTTGGCTTCTTTGCGGTTGAAAGCAAACGGCTTGTTGTGGCCGCGGCGCGCCAGCTCCACCGCCAACGCGGCCGCCAGCGGAATGCCTTTATACGCCGGCCCAAAGATCATGTCGAATGAGAGGCCGCTGGCCAGGATGCGCTCGGCGTAGCACTCGGCCAGCTGCGCCAGCTTGGCGCCGTCGTCGAACAGACCGGCGTTGAAAAAATACGGGCTCAGGCGTCCGGCTTTGGTTTTGAAGGTGCCAAAGCGCAGCACGCCCGCTTGCAGCGCCAGGCGCACGAAGCGCTGCGCCAGGGGATCGGAAGGATGGCTGGAGGGGGTCATGTCCGTTGGCAGATGGGGCAAGCGCCCCCACGCAATGGCTGTGATTGTAGGAGGGCCGCCCGGCTCAGAGTCCGCGCAGCCAGCCATAGCTGGCCAGCCCCAGCGCGGTCAGCAGCAGCGAGCCGCCCACATGCAGTCCGATGCCGGCCAGCGCCCACAGCAGCCGGCCCTGCTGCAGCAGGGTGGTCATCTCGATCGAAAAGCTCGAAAACGTGGTCAACCCGCCCAACAAGCCGGTGATGGCAAACAGCCGCCACTCGGGGGCCACGGCCGGGTGGTGCATAAAAAAACCTGCCACCAGGCCAATGGCGTAGCCACCGATCCAGTTGGCCGCCAGCGTCCCCAGCGGCAGATGCGGCAGCAGCGCGTTGAGCGCCAGCCCCAGCCACCAGCGCAGCAGGGCCCCCAGGCTGGCGCCGGCGGCGATGGCCGCCACCGACGCGATCATGCCGCCGCCTCCTGCCCCGCTGGCCCGTTGGCCACACCCGCGGCCACATGGCCGGCGGGGACGTGCTCGGCCGCGCTGGCCACATGGCGCGTCTGATCGTCGAAGAAAAAATCAGGCTCGAATTCGCGCAGGAACGGCCCCTTGTCAAGCCCGCCGAGAAACATGGCCTCGTCCACCTCGATGTGCCAGTCCATCAGCGTGCGGATCGCGCGCTCGTGCGCCGGGGCGCTGCGCGCGGTCACCAGCGCGGTGCGGATGCGCATGCTGGGGGTGCCGGCCTGCTGCAGCCGGTGCAGCGCCTGCAGCAGCGGCTTGAAGGGCCCACCCGGCAGCGGCACGCGGGCGTGGTGCTGCTCGTGCGCCTGAAACGCATCCAGCCCCCGGGTCTGGTAGACGCGTTCGGCCTCGTCGGAAAACAGCACCGCATCGCCGTCGAACGCGATGCGCACCTCGTGCGGATGGGCGTCGCTGGCGCGGGGCGCGTGCGGGTAGACCTGCGCGGCCGGAAAGCCTGCCGCCAGCGCGGCGCGCACATCCTCCAGGTTGGCCGACAGAAACAGGTGCGCGCCCAGGGGCCGCAGGTAACGCCACGGCGGTGCCCCGCGCGTGAAGACGCCGCGCTGGATCGGCAGCCGGTCGGCCGCGGCGGAGCGAAAGACGCGCAGCCCCGAGACGGGATCGTTGCGCGACAGGATCACCACCTCCACCCGCGTGGTGCCATCGGCGTTGAACGCCAGCAGCTTGCGCACCAGCGAAAAGGCTACGCCCGCCCGGGCTGGCTGCTCCAGGCGCTGCAGCTGCAAGGCCATGTAGGCCCGGTCGTCCCCCTGCTCGAAGACGCGGTTTTCCTCCTCGAAGTCAAACAGCGCGCGCGAGGAGATCGCAACCACCAGGCATTGGGCAGGCAGCGTGCTCATGCGCGCATTCTGGCACGCTCAGCCCAGCGGTGCCGACAGCACGAACACCGCCGGCAGTTCCAGCGGCAGCGCGGGCGCGCCGCGGCGCCAGTCGGCCACACGCGCGGCATGCACGGCCTGCTGCGGCAGCGTCAGCGCGCAGGCCACCGCCAGCCGGGTGTCGGGTTGCAGCACCTGCAGCGCGGTCTGCAGCAAGGCGGCGTTGCGGTACGGCGTTTCGATGAACAGCTGGGTCTGCCGCTGGCGCCGGGCGGTGGCCTCCAGCGCCCGCAGCGCCTGTGCGCGTTCAGGCGCGGCCGCAGGCAGGTAGCCGGCAAAGGCAAACGCCTGCGCCGGGCAGCCGCTGGCGGCCAAGGCTAGCAGCAGCGACACCGGCCCCACCAGGGGCTCCACGCGCAGGCCCAGCTGATGCGCGGCGCGCACCAGCGCGCTGCCGGGGTCGGCGATGGCGGGCATGCCCGCTTCGCTGAGCAGCCCCACGTCATGCCCTTGCAG